>DASTHG010000209.1:0-9106 GCA_035718325.1 Gemmatimonadales bacterium
CAGGGACGCTCACTTTTGAACCGCTGCGAATCAAGGTAGAAGTCGAAGATGGTGAAAACCGGGGCCGCACCAGGGTGGATCCCGAAGGTTCGAAAGCGCGGGTCGCGACAGCAGTGCGGGCGGACGTCGCACACCGCTTGATCGCCGACCGGGTGTTGGCGACACCACGGCGCGCGGTGGCAGTGGCGGCGCCGTGACCGCTCCGGGCAGCAGCGCCCTTCCGCACAAGGTGGCGGTCATCGGGGCCGGAGCAATCGGCAGCGGATGGGCGGCGCTGTGTGCATCCGCCGGTTGGCCGGTGACGATGTTCGACACCAACGCACGCGCCATCGAGGATGCCGTGGTGGATGTGCCGCGGCGCGCCCGCGCGTTGATCGGCCTCGAGCGGGCGACAGCGGGGATCGTCGATCGCGGGCTCATGGAGTTTCAACAGGCCAAGAGCCTGCTCCAGGCGGTACGCGGCGCGGATTGGGTGATCGAGGCAATTCACGAGGATCTCGCTGCCAAGCAGCGATTGCTCGATTCGATCGAACAGGTCGCCGATCCCGCGGCGATCGTCACGTCGTCCTCCTCGGGACTGGCCCCGGGCGATCTGTTCGGTCGACTGCTGCAGCGGCAACGCTGCCTGGTGGCGCACCCCCTGAACCCGCCGGAGCTATTGCCGATCGTGGAGATCGTCCCCGCCGAGGAGACCGACCCCGCGGCCGTCGAGCGCGCCAAGACCTATCTGCGCGCCCTGGGCCGCATGCCGATCGTGTTGCACAAGGCGGTGCCCGGCTACGTCGTGGGCCGTATCGCCGCGGCGGTCTGGCGCGAGTGCATCGACCTCGTCTTGAAGGGCGCCATCGATGTATCGGATCTCGACCGGGCGGTGTCCCTCGGCCCGGCCCTGGGCTGGGCGGCCGCGGGCCCGCACCTCACCTACCATCTCGGCGCCGGGGCCGGTGGCGTTCATATCTTCTTGCAGCACCTGCTCACCAGCTTCGAGAAGTGGTGGGGCGACCTCGCCTCGTGGGAACGGCTCGAGCCGAGTCAGCAACGACAGCTGATATCGGCGATCGAAAAGGCGTACGAGGACAAGATCGTGATGTTGCGGTTCGCGCGAGACAAACGACTCGGTGCGATACTGCGGGCGCTGGAGCAGGCAAGAACTACATAAGGCGTCGAGAGAAGACGTCGAGTGAAGCCGTCGAGTGAATGCGCCAAACTGAAATGTGTGCCGTTACGGTTTCACTCGACGGTTTTTCTTGACGCCTTATCTGGACGACTCTGGTTTCTTGGCTCGTACCATTAGCACCGGCACGGCCGTAATGTGCCGCAACTCGCTCGCGACGCTCCCCCGGACCACATCCGCCAGCAACCGATGGCCGTGTGTCGCCATGGCGATGAGGTCGCACCGCTCCCGATCGGCGGCCGCGGCGATCTCCCGCGCCGGGTCGCCCGCGGCGAGCACTGCTTCGACATTGAAACCATCCTGCCGCAGGGCGTTGCAGACCTGGTCGAGATAACCGAAGTCTTCCTTCATTTCCTCCGATTCCCGCAAATCGAGCTGCTGGATGTTGCGCGCCACCCAGCCGTCCGCCACGTGAATCAGCACCAGCACGGCGTGTGACGCGCTGGCGAGCGGACGGATGTACGCCAGGATTGCCTCGTCGGTCGCTGAGTGCTCGAGCGGGACGAGGATGCGCTTGAACATCAGGACCAGAGCCCACGCGCCGTCTGGAACAAGAGCCAGACGTTGAGCGCTGCGATCACCAGCGCCACGCTGTACGCCAGCACCTTGAGCCAGGGGGGATTCACGAATTCCCCCATTTTGGCGCGCTCCGACGTAAATCGCACCAGGGGAAACACCGCGAAGGAGAGCTGCAGGCTCAGGATCACCTGGCTCAAGATGAGCAGCTGAGCGGTCCCGTGCTCGCCGAAGAAGATGGCGGTAAGGACCGCTGGTACGATCGCGATCGCCCGGGTGATGAGGCGGCGCAGCCAGGGCCGGATCCGGATATTGAGGAACCCTTCCATCACGATCTGCCCAGCCAGGGTCCCCGTCAGCGTGGAGTTCTGGCCGGAGGCCAGGAGCGCCAGAGCGAACACGGCGCTCGCCCCGACGACGCCAAGTAACGGAGTCAACAGCTTGTAAGCATCCTGAATCTCGGCCACCTCGGTATGCCCGGAGCTGTGGAAAGTCGCGCTGGCGACGATCAGGATCGCGGCATTGATGAAGAGCGCGAAGGTCAGCGCGATCGTCGAATCGAGGAAGGCAAAACGCACCGCCGTGCGCTTCCCTTCCGAGGTCTCCTCGTATGCGCGGGTCTGCACTATAGAGGAATGCAAGTAGAGATTGTGCGGCATGACGGTCGCGCCAAGGATACCGATCGCGATGTACAGCTGATCCGGATTCGCGAGGATGTGGGCGCCCGGCACGAACCCGCGGGCGATCCCCCAGCCGTCGGGTCTGGAGATGAAGATCTCGAAGAGAAAGCAGCCCGCGATAGTTGCGATCAGGGTGATCACCAACGCTTCGAGCAGCCGGAACCCCTTGTTCTGGAGGTACAGCACCAGGAGCACATCGCAAGCGGTGATCAGGATCCCGACCGTCAGGGGAATCCCGAACAACAGATTCAAGCCGATGGCCGAGCCGATCACTTCCGCGAGATCGCAGGCGGCGATCGCGATCTCGCACAACAGCCATTGGGCGATGGCGGCGGGCCGCGAGTAGTGATCGCGACACGCCTGGGCCAGGTCGCGGCCGGTCACGATTCCCAGCTTGGCGGAGAGTCCCTGCAGTAGAATCGCCATCAGGTTGGAAATGAGGATCACACTGAGCAGCGCGTACCCAAAACGCGATCCACCTGCCAGATCGGTCGCCCAATTTCCCGGATCCATGTACCCGACGGCGACGAGATACCCGGGTCCGGCGAACGCCAGCGCCTTGCGCCACCAGGTCGTGCCGCCCACCGGGACCGACCGATAGACCTCGGCGAGACTCGGAGTGAGACGAGGCTGACGCCACCCGGACTCCGTCGCGGGGTGTCGAATCGGAGTCGCCACGTCAGCCCTCCCGGCCGGCGAGACGGCAGGAGAGCAGCTGGGCGAGCTCCTGTCCGACGATGCGGGCCGTCCCCGAGGCGTTGAGCAGCACGGTGGTGGGACCGTTGAATGGCTGGCGATCAGTGACGACGACCCGCACGCCGGGCACGAGGCCCTGCTCCGCGAAATAGCGCAGTCGGGCCGGATCCTGGGTCACCACCTGGCGCAGCTCGAGAGCGTCGCCGATCTGCGCCTCCGCGAGGGGGATCAGCTCGGTCTCTTCGATGTCCCCGGTAGCGGTCGGAATGGGGTCGCCGTGGGGGTCGTAGTGGGGGTCGCCCATCGCCGCGGCCATGCGTTCGATCAGCTCATCGGAAACCGCGTGCTCGAGGCGCTCCGCTTCATTGTGCACGGTGTCCCAGTCGTAACCAAGATTGCGTGTCAGGTAGAGCTCGAGCACCCGGTGACGTCGAATCATGCGCAACGCGGCCCTGCGCCCCTGCGCTGTCAGCTGAACGCCGCGATATGGTACGTGCTCGATCAACCCCATCTCAGAAAGGCGCTTCACCATGCCGCTGACCGAAGGAGGCGAGAGCGTCAACAGAGCTGCGATATCGCTCGTGGTAGCGAACCCGCCTTGATTGGAGAGGCGGAAGATCGCCTTGAGGTAGTCCTCGACGGATCGGCTGAGAACTGGATCTTGGGTACTCGCCGGCAAAATTCAACTCCGTGATATGTCGGACTTCATGCCACTGCGAAATGACCACTTAACTCACTGCGCACACACAACGTTAGTCTATACTAATATGAGCTTGTTGGCAAGCGAATATGATGCTTAGATAGGACTATTGTGGATCAAATCCAGCAATGTCAGGAACGGTGTCAGGATTCGTTCGGTCATCCCCCAGATCACGTCCTCCCCCAGGTCGTACGCCGGGAAGATCCTGGGTTCGCCACGCACGATCAGTTTCACGTCGCGCCGTACGCCCGGATCGGCGAGCCGCGCGAGCGGGACCCAGAATGCGCGCTCGACTTCGTTATTGATCACGAGGGGCGGCGCCGCAGCGATGGTGAACACGAACGGGCGCACTCGGACCGGTGGGAGCGTGGGGGTGCGCGGATGGAGATCGTCCAACACGCCGAGCCGCTCTGCGCGAGTCAGGTCGACACCCGTTTCTTCGCGCGTTTCTCGGATCGCCGTGTCGAGCAGATCGCCGTCTGCGGGCTCGTAACGCCCGCCCGGAAGGGCGACCTGGCCCGACCACGGGTCGCCCACTCGCGCAGCGCGCTTGATGAACAGCGCTTCGAGGCCGTGCCGCTCGATCAGAATCAGGGCGACGGCTGCCGGGAGCGCTTCCGGCGCGTCCTCTGTCTGGGCCGTGTAGCCCGCGAGCGCACGGCGCACGGTCGCGATCGTCATGCGAGGAGGTGGCGGGAAAACCAGTCGACGCTGGCCTCAAGCACCTGATCGAACTGCGGGGTCGACCCGCCCCAGGGGTGCTTGATTCCGAAGGTGTGGCCGGCGTTTGGGACCATGAGGAGACGTGATTGTGGCGCCCGCGCCACCAGATCTCGGGCGTCGCTCGAGGGGACCGATTCGTCGGCGTCGCCGTGGACCACGAGCCACGGGGCGCGAACCGTGGCGGCCGCAGCGAGGACGTCGAGCCGCTCTGCGTTGCGCTCCAAGTCGTCGAGGATGTCGGTCGCCAGAGGCAGGCGTTCTCCGGTGCGCTGGTTGACGATCTCGAGCGCTCCGCTGCGGCGCCATTCGGGGATCTGTTCGCGGCGCCACAACCGACCCAAACGCGCGGTCGCCGACCACGTCACGAGCGCAGTGATACCCGGATCAGCGGCGGTCTGCAGCGCCGCGAGGCCGCCGCCCATGCTGTGTCCCAGGACCCCGATTGCCGTGGGCTGAACACCGAGGCCGCCGCCGCGCAGCTCCGCCAGCACTCCTGTGAGATCGCGCAGCCCATTCGAATAGGTGGCATGGCGAAACCGGTCGGGCTCGTTGAAGGAGTCCCCCGGCTCACCGACCCCGGAGCCCGAGAAGTTGAACGTCACCGCGGCGAACCCTGCCTGAGCAAGACGGTCGGCAGCGACAGGGAAGAAGCCCCAGTCCTTGAACCCCTTGAATCCGTGGCAGATGACGACCGCCGGACGAGCTCCTCCCGCCGCGCGGATCTCGCAGCGCAACGGGCCGCCATCGGCGCCGCTAAGGGAGAATGAACGACGGGTAGGTGTTGCCAAGTCTTCAATTTACCCTTCATGTTGCCCTTCCTCCCCACAAGTTGAATTGCAGCGCAGTTTTATGGGGCTTCACGGGACTGCAACCTTGGCGCCCCAAGCGCCTATCCAATCATCCGACACCGGCTTACCGGGTTCGGGAGTGCCGACACTGAAAACGGATGCAATCACGGCAGCGATGGACGCGGAAACAGCGGACGTAGCGCTGGCGCAGAGCGGCGACGGCCGCGCGTTCGAGCGCTTGTACCGCACGCACGTGCCGCGCATCCACGGGCTGGTGCGCCGCATGATGAGTGGCGGCGATCCGGACGACGTGACGCAGGATGTGTTCGTGCGGGTGTGGGAAAAACTGCGCACCTTCCGCGGCGAAGCGGCGTTCGGCACGTGGCTACACCGGCTGGCGGTGAACGTGATCCTCGCCAGGCGCAAGACGCTGGGCGGTGAGCGGCGCCGCTTTGGCGACGACGCGCACGAGACGCTGGAGCTGGTGGCAGGCAGTGACAAGGCGCCCTGGCACGGCGTCGATTTCGAAGAGGCGCTGGCTCGGCTGCCCGAGGGGGCGCGACAGGTATTCGTGCTGCACGATGTGCAGGGCTATCGGCACGAAGAGATCGCCAAGCTGCTCGGCATCGTGCCCGGGACGTCGAAATCGCAGCTGCATCACGCGCGCATGGCCTTACGGAAGTATTTGGACCGATAAGAGAAGCAGGAGCGAACCCGATGAACGACCAATGGACTGACCGGCTCTCGGAGTATCTGGACGGCGAGCTCGACGATGCAGAGCGGGAGGCGCTCGAAGCCCACCTCGCGACCTGCGCCGACTGCACAGCCGTCCTCGTGGATCTGCGGCGCGTCGTCGCGCGTGCGCAGGCCCTCGACGACCGCCCGCCGGCGCGTGACCTGTGGTCCGGCATCGCCGAGCGGATCGGCGTTTCGACCGATGACCTGGCCCGGCGCCGGGCGCCGCGCCGCGTGAGCTTCACCGTCCCGCAGCTGGTCGCCGCGAGTGTGGCATTGGTGGTGGCCTCGGCCGCCATCGCGAGCCTCGCCCTGCGCCAACATCCGGCTGCGACCGCGCGGGCGTCGATCACGTCGGCTCTCCCGAAGGTGACCCGGGTGACGTTCGAGAAAGCCGACTCCAGCGCCGATCACGCCGTGCAGGATCTGCGGCTCGCACTGGCTGATGGCCAGCGCAACGGCCGCTTGAGCCCGATCACCGTGCATCGCATCGAGCACAGCCTGGCGGTCATCGACAGCGCGATCGCCGAAGGGAAGCGTGCGCTGGCGGTCGATCCCAAGAGCGGGTACCTGAACCAGCATCTCGCCGACACCATGCGGCGCAAGATGGAATTCCTGCGGGAAGCGAATCGTATCGCCTCCCCGCGCACCTAGAACGGAGTCAGCATGCTGTTGGTACTCGCCGCCGTCGCCGGGCTGATGGCCCCCCCTCAGGACACCGATACGTCGTTCGCGGTGCGCCAGGGACAGCGACTGGAGCTGAGCGATTTCGGCGGCCAGGTCACGATCAAGGCATGGCACCAGAGCTCCGTCCGCCTGAAAGCGAGCCACTCGAGCCACGAGCGCGTTTCGATTTCGACCGACGGGTCTATCGTGAGCATCAGCGCCTCTGCGCGCCACGGCCCCGCCTCGATCGACTACGAGCTGCTGGTTCCTGCGTGGATGCCGCTCTCCATTGCGGGGACCCCCTCGGCGGAGGTTTCGATCGAGGGCACCGAGGCGGAGGTCACGGTTGAAACCGTGGAGGGGGCGGTGCACGTCGTGGGAGGGAGCGGGAATGTGTCGCTGCGCTCCGTCGAAGGCGAAGTGTCGGTCGAGGGCGCGCGCGGGCGCATCGAGCTGAACAGCGTGGACGGCGCCATCAGCGTGAAGGACTGCTCCGGCGACATCACGGCCGAAACGGTGGATGGTGAGATCACGATGTCCGGTATCGAGTCCGCCAACGTGGACGCCAGCACCGTGGACGGTACCGTCGAATATGACGGCACGATTCGCGACAACGGCCGCTACCACTTCGAGTCGCATGACGGCGACGTCACCGTGTCCGTGCCGGAGAAGGCGAACGTCACCGTTTCGGTGTCGACGTTCAGCGGCGATTTCGACTCGTGTTTCCCGCTACAGCTCAAGGACAAGACCAAACACCGCTTCACGTTCGTGCTCGGAACAGGCAGCGCACGTCTGGAGATGGAATCGTTCGATGGCAGCATCAGCATCTGCCGCCCCGGCAGGATCCACGACAAGAGCCAGGAGTAACCGTATGCGCGGCACTCTCATGTTGCTCGGCGCGGCCTGCGCCGTCCTCCTCGCCGCGGCGCCAACGGTGGCCGCGCAGGACTTTCATTGGACCGGCAAGCTTGCCGCCGGGAAGCGGCTCGAGATCAAGGGCGTGAACGGCGCGATCCGCGCAATGGCCACGTCGGGCGATCAAATCGACGTCACCGCCCATAAGACCGCCCGCCGCTCCGATCCCGATGAGGTCGAGATCAAGGTCGTTCCGTTCGAGGACGGTGTCGCGATCTGCGCGGTGTACCCGACGCCCCGCCGGGCGCGGCGCGAAAACAGTTGCGAGCCCGGTGACGATTGGTCCTCCAGCACCGACAACAATGACGTCGAGGTCGACTTCACGATCAAGCTCCCCGCGGGCATCAATTTCGATGGGCGCACCGTCAACGGCGACCTCCAGGCGGACCACCTCGGCGCCGACGCCGACGTCAGCACCGTGAACGGCAGCGTCGACGTCTCGGCAGCGGGACACGTCGAGGCGACGACGGTGAACGGATCGATCCGAGCGGCGATGGGCCGCAGCGATTGGGAGTCGGTCGCCCGATTCAGCACGGTGAACGGCGGGATCACCCTCACCCTTCCCGCGAACCTGAACGCCGAGGTGAGCGCCGAGACCGTGAATGGCGACCTCGAGACCGACTTCCCGCTGACGGTCACCGGCAAGTTCGGCCCGCGGCATTTGCGGGGCACGATCGGCTCCGGCGGCCGCTCGCTCGAGCTGCGGACGGTGAACGGCAGCATCCAGCTGCGAAAGGCGTCGTAGCACCGCAACGTTTCGATCCCGGCTGCAATACTCCGGTACCTAATCCCGGAGCACCACCACTCATTTTGGGGCCCTTCGAACCGAGGGGCCCGTGGTGCTTCGGGAGCTTCTCACCCGCACCGAGCAGATCTCCGATCTTCGCGACCTGTTTCGCGTGCTCGGCTATCACGCGGCGTGGGAGACCGTACCACCCGGGCCCTGGCTCGGCTCCGCCGAAGCACGCGCCGCAGGGGTCACCGCCGCTGAGCTCATCGCCCGGCACCAGGCGTTCCGGGTAATCGCCCTCGAAGCGACCGATCCAGAAGCCGCCGCTCAGCTCGCAGCGAAACGGCTCGCCAGCGGAGCCGACCGCGGCCTCATCTGCGCCATCGGGGGGACACCGCGCCTCCTGGTTCTGGCGTCCTGGCGCGCCACCTCGGCACGCACCCTCGGCGTCCGGCTCGCGTCCTTCCCCGTCGAACGGCCGGCGGCAGTCGCCCTCGCGACCCTCGAGCGGCTCGCCCCGCGAGCCGACGAGAGCGCGCTCGCGTTGTCGCTGCGCGTGGGGGATGCTCTCGCCAGCGAGGCGGTCACCATCCGCTTCTTCCGCGCATTCCGCGCCACGCTCGAGCGCTTCACCGACCGCCTGGAGAACCCGCGTAGCCGCGCCGAGCGTCACGCGCTCGCGCTGACCGCCCTCACGCGGGTGCTGTTTCTGTATTTCGTTCAGGAAAAGGGATGGCTCGACGGTGATCGACGATACCTGCCGAAACTGCTCGATACTGCGTT
>DASTHG010000210.1:0-5778 GCA_035718325.1 Gemmatimonadales bacterium
AGATCGACGCGGCGTGCGAGCTGATCGACTTTTTCCGCTTCAACGCCCATTTCGCCGAGCGGATCCATGCTGAGCAGCCGCTTTCGGCTGCGGGGACGTGGAACCTGATGGACTACCGCCCGCTCGAGGGATTCGTCTACGCCATCAGTCCCTTCAACTTTACGTCGATCGGCGGCAACCTCTCGGCTTCCCCGGCGATCATGGGGACGACGGTCGTCTGGAAGCCTGCCGCGACCGCGGTCTACTCGAACTACTTCATCATGAAGCTGCTCCTGGAAGCCGGCCTGCCCCCCGGCGTGATCAACTTTCTCCCGGGGCCCGCCGCCCCGATCAGCGCCGCGCTGCTCGCCGACCGCCATCTCGGCGGCATCCATTTCACCGGCTCGACCGAGGTGTTCCAGTCGTTGTGGGAGACGGTGTCCAAAAATCTGCGCAGCTACCGCGATTACCCGCGGCTCGTGGGCGAGACCGGCGGCAAAGACTTCATCGTGGCGCATGCCAGCGCCGACGCCGAGGCGCTCGCCACCGCGATCGTGCGCGGCGCGTTCGAGTACCAGGGCCAGAAGTGCTCGGCGGCGTCGCGGGCGTATCTCCCCGACACCCTGTGGCCCGCGGTGCGCGACCGGGTGGGGGCGATGCTCGAGCGCGTGCGGGTGGGCGATCCCGCGGACTTCCGCAATTTCATGGGCGCGGTGATCGACCGCAAAGCGTTCGAGAAGATCTCGGGCTACCTCGAGGCGGCACGGTCGGGAGCAGGGGTGAAGATCGTGTTCGGCGGCGGCGTGGATGGGAAGGACGGCTGGTTCATCCAACCCACCGTGCTCCAGGCCGACGACCCTGCGTATCGCACCATGTGCGAAGAAATCTTCGGGCCGGTGCTCACGCTGCACGTCTATCCCGAGCGCCGGTGGGCCGAGACGTTGACGCTCGTCGATTCCACGTCCCCGTACGCGCTCACCGGCGCGGTCTTCGCGCGCGATCGCGGCGCGATCGTTCAGGCGCACGCCGCATTACGCTACGCCGCGGGAAACTTCTACGTGAACGACAAGCCGACGGGGGCGGTGGTCGGTCAACAGCCGTTCGGCGGGGCCCGCGCCAGCGGGACCAACGACAAGGCGGGGAGCCTCTTCAACCTGATCCGCTGGGTGTCGCCGCGGGTGGTCAAGGAGAATTTCGCGCCACCGACGGACTTCGCCTACCCCTTCATGGCGGAGCAGTAGGCGCCGTAAACAACGAAGGCCCGGTTGCCCGGGCCTTCTCGTGTTTACTTGGGTGGGAGAATCTTGAACATCCCCGTGCCGCAGACCGGACAGACTCCTTTGAGAGCTGGTCGGCCGTTGGCCATTTTCACTTCCTGCGCGTTGGAAATCTTCCGCTTCGTCTTGCACTTCACGCAGTACCCCTCGTCGGCCGCCATCGGGGACTTTCCAGCCTTTGCCATTAGGTCTCCTCCGGAGGGCAGGGCTTGCAGGTGAGTCCCAACAGGGACCCGGGACCGGACCAACTATAACACCCCATAGAAGCGGCCGGGGAGCGGGGGGACGAGGCGCGCCCGGGGCCCTCCCGCCACGACGGGACGGGACAACGACTTGCGTTGCTTGAAAACGACTTGAAACGGCACGGCCATGTTGGCGGGCACTTCATCGGGAGCCCCCCATGCGCACCCAGTCGACGACCATTCTGGCTGTGTCCGCCGCCCTGCTGGTCGGGTTCGGGGGAGTCGCCCACGGCCAGATTGCCAGCCTCCAGGCCGGTGTGACGCCCCTCGAATACGAGTCCGAGTTCGAAGTCGGAGCCCGTTTCAGTCCGCACGGTCATGCGGGGTTGGAGTTCTCGATCGATATCTATCCGAAGTACATCATGACGGGCACACTCGTCGGGGTCGCCGACGCCTCATTCGCCGCGAACGTGCAGCTCGGCCCCGTCGCGATCGAGCCGCGAGTGGGCGGGAGCCTCCTGGGGGTGGTCGGCACCGGTGGCGTGGTGGACGCGGATGGCTGGAGCGGCGGCGTCGGGATTGTCCTGACGATCGACTCCCGTACGGTCTTGCGCGCGGATTACACGTACCGGCGGCTCGTTGTGGGGGAGGGAGACGAGGCGTACCCTTTTCCCAGTTTGACGGCTGGATTCGTGATCCATCACTAGGCAGGATCGCGGAGGGGGAACGGGTGCCCGCCGCGTCGGGTAGTACATTTCCCTCGACTCCGCATGCACCGTCGCCCTTTCCTTTACCTTGCGCTCGCGCTCGTCGCGCCGGCCTGCGCGTCCGAGCACGGCGCGCTCGTCAACCAGATGGCGCACACGGCGACGCCGTACCTCGCCCGCGCCGCCCGCCAGCCCGTGAGCTGGCAGCCGTGGAGCCGCGAGGTATTTGCGCTGGCGGCCCGCCTCGATCGACCCGTGCTGCTCTACGTCGGCGCCGAGGACTGCCGCTGGTGCACGGTGATGGATCGCGAGGTGTACTCCGATCCCGAACTCGGAGCGCTGATCGACTCCTTGTTCGTCCCGGTCCGCGTCGACCGCGACGAGCGCCCGGATGTCGCGCAGCGCTATCAGGGCGCGGTGCTCTCGCTCGCGGGCCTGCGCGGCTACCCGCTGACGGTCTTCCTCACCCCCGACGGCTCCCCGTTCTTCGGCGGCACGTACTTCCCGGCCGACGACCCGGTCACCGGCCGCGGACTCAAACAGCTGCTCCCCGACGTGGCGCGCGACTTCCGCGACCGGCGCGACGTGCTGGTGCGGCACGCGGCGGTGGTGCGGCAGCTCGCGCTGTCCCGCACGCTCGGCGCCCACGGCGTGCTGCGCCCGCAGGCGCTCGCTGCGGAAGTCGAGGCCGTGCGTGGGAGCCTCATCTCCGCGGTGGCGTCGGGGCGCGCCCTGACCAGCGTCGCCTCGACCCAGTCGGTGGCGCTGCTCGTCACCGAATACATCCGCAGCGGGGACACGGCGGCGCTGGCGGTCGCGCGCACCGCGCTCGACGCGATGCTGGACACGGAGGTGGTCGTCGCCGCGACGAGCGAGGAGCCGCGCGAGATCGTGCGTGCGTCGCTGGCGCGCGTCCTGTCGATCGCGTGGGTCGCGACGGCGGAGCCACGCTACTTCAGCGCCGGACGCGAGCACCTCGCGGCGCTGCTGCGGGGCCTGACCTTCGGTGACGGCCGGCAGGTGTTCGCCGACCGCGACGGCTACGCGATCGGATCGGCAATCGCGACAGCGGACGCGCTGCGCGATTCTGTCGGCCAGCGGCGGGCGGTGGCGGCGCTGGACACCTTGCTGCGCCGCGTGTACGCGCCCGGCCGTGGTGTGCGCCACGTCACCAGTGGTTCGTTAACTGGATTACTCCAGGACCAGGTTCAGGTCGGCGACGCGTGCGTCGCGGCCTACACCGCCACCGGACGGCAGCGCTACCTCGAGGTCGCCCGCGATCTTGCGGGCGTGCTGAGCAGGGATTTCGCCGACTTCGACGGCGGCTACTACGACGTTGCGCTCCGGGACGCGCCCGCCGCGGTGTTGGACGACCGCATGAAGCCCGTGCTGGACGACATGTTGCCGGGGGCCAATGCCTGGGCGGCACATCTGTTGCTCGGCTTGGCGGCGGTGACCGGCGACAGCACCTACCGGCGCCGTGCAGAGGCGACGCTCGAGGCGTTTGCCGGCGCGGTGCAGGGCGAAGACCTGCGCGGCTCCAGCTTCCTCCTGGTCGCGCGGGAAGCATTGGCCTCGCGTGACCGACCGTGACCGAATGATCGGCACCGGGGTCTTGTCCGCAACGGACCGGGAGCCGACCGACGGAGAGGTGGTGGCCCGGGTCCTGGCGGGTGACGGCGAGGCATTCGGGATCGTGATCCGCCGCTACGAGGCGGGATTGCTCCGATATGCGACGCGCATGTTGGGACATCCGGATGCAGCGGCCGACGCGGTGGCCGAGGGTCTGGTGCGGGCGTACCGGCACCTCGCGACGTGCCGGGATCCCGGCCGGTTGAAGAGCTGGCTGTACCGCATCGTCGGAAATCGCTGCCGCAGTCACCTCGCCCGCCGTTCGACGTCGGACCTCTCCCTGGACGATGCGCCGCCGATCGCCGACCCGCAGGACTCGGAAGCGGCGACCGAACGGGCCGAACAGCTGGCGCAAGTGGAACGGGCGCTGGAGACGCTGTCGCCGGAGAAGCGGGAAGCATTCTTGCTGAAGCATGTCGAGGGGATGAGCTACGAAGAGATGGCGGCGGTCACCGGAGAGCGGATCCCGACGCTGAAGATGCGGGTGCACCGCGCCCGGGCGGCTCTGCTGGAAGCCCTGAAGGAGTACGAATGATGCACATCGATCCTCAACTGCAACGGGTGCTGGACGGCGAGCTGCCGTCCGACGACCTGACGCCGCTGCAACGCGAGCAGTCCGCCGCGCTGCAGCGGGCCGCACGGCTGCTCGCCGAGGCGCCGGTGGGGAGCGTGGCCGAGCGAGTGATGGCTGAGGTGCGCCGTCCCCCCCTGCGGCTGGGACAGCGGATGGCGCAGTGGCTCACGGAGCGGCACGCCGTGACCATCGCGGTGCGGCCGATCTGGAGTCTCGCGCTTGCCGCCGCGCTCGCGGCGGTCGCGGTGATTCCGTCGCGCGGGCCAGGGCCGGTGCTCGGCGAGCAAGAGGGGATCGCCCAGTTCGTGGGGCGGTTCCCGGGGGCGCGGTCGGTCGAGGTGGTCGGCTCGTTCACCGACTGGCGGCCCGGCGCCGTGGTCCTGCGCGACGACGACCACGACGGCATCTGGCGCGCCTCCGTGGTCCTCCCCGTCGGGGAGCACGAGTACATGTTCGTCGTGGACGGCGAGCGCTGGGTCGCCGATCCGCTGGCGGGGCGCTACGTCGACGACGGGTTCGGCCGCCAGAACGCCCTGCTGTTCGTGCGGCCGCTGGCGCGGTGACCGCCCGGCGGCTAGTCGCATTCCTGCTGGCCGCCGCCACGCCGCTCGCTGCTCAAGTCGGGTTCGCGCGGTTGGCCGGGCGCGTCCCCCCGCCGGCACTGTCGGCGATCGATTCCATCCTCATCGCCGCGCACCGCGAAGGATTGCCCACTGAGCCGCTGATTCAGAAGGCGTTCGAGGGTGGCGCCAAGGGAGTCGCCCCCGACAAGATCGTGCTGGCCGTGAGCACTTCCGCCGGCCAGCTGCGTGTCGCACGCGCGCTGCTGCGGGAGGCGGGGGAGTCGCAGCCGACCGATCCCGCCGAGGTCACCGCCGTCGCGGCGGCGCTGTCGCGGGGGTTGTCGCCGGAGCTGGTGGGGCAGCTGACCGCCGTGCTGCCCGGGGAGCCCACGGGACCGGCGCTGCACGCCGTGGCGGACCTGGTCGGCCACCGCTTCGCCGAGGACTCCTCGGTCGACCTGATCGTCGCGGCTGCCCAGTCTGGGCTGCGCGGGCTGCGCTTCCTGGATGTTGCCGCCGCTGCCGTCCAGGAGCTGCAACGCGGCCGCTCGCACGCCGCCGCGTTGGCGCATGTGCAGAGCCTGCTCCCCAATGTTCCGCCTCCGCCCCGCCCCGCTCCGGCGGCGGTGTCGCGCGCCCGGCGGGTCCAGCCCGGCACAGACCGGCCCTGACCCGGGGGGTGTGACCCCGAGGCCGGGTACCGGGTCTCATCGCCGAAGCGGTCCACGGTGGGCCGCGTTGTCCAACCTTGGAGGCAACACCTATGCGGAAGATGCTCATCACCCTGGCGCTCGTGGCCGCTCCCGTTCTCGCTGCCGCGCAGACGCCGTCGCAGACGCCGGACTCGTCGAAGGCGAAGCCGAA
>DASTHG010000211.1:0-15113 GCA_035718325.1 Gemmatimonadales bacterium
CGCCGCCGCCCGATCGAATTGCCGGTTGACCTGGTCGATGAATCCTGCGGACAAGGGGAAGCCCTCCTTTGCTTACATGCCTTCGGTTGGCGGCCGTGGCGGCGCGGGCACGAAATGATTGAGCGGCCCGTGTCCGGCGCCGAGTCCCGGCGCGGCGGCCAGCGCGCGCTGCACGAAGTCTATGGCGTCTTCCACGGCGGATGCGAGCGGCCGCCCCTGGGCCAGTCCGGCGGCGATCGCCGCCGAAAGGGTGCAGCCGGTGCCGTGGGTCGACGTCGTCTCGATGCGCGGGTGGGTGAAGCGGTGCACGCCGCGCGCGCTCACCAGCACGTCGACCAGCTGGTCGTCGGCCAAGTGACCGCCCTTGAGCAGCACGATCTGCGCGCCCTGATGCACGAGCGCGCGCCCGGCGCGCTCCATGTCCTCGGGGGTCTGCACGTTCTGCTCGACCATGATGCGGGCCTCATCGAGATTCGGCGTCACCAGCGTGGCGAGAGGGACCAGCTGCCGCACCAGGAGCCGCACCGCGTCGGGCTTGAGCAGCGGATCGCCCGACGTCGCGACCATGACCGGATCGAGCACGACGTTGGGGAGCCGCCAGCGCGCGATGCCGTCGGCGACGGTCTCCACCACTTCGGCCGTCCCGAGCATGCCGATCTTGACGGCGTGCGGGGGCAGATCGTCCGCCACGGCGTCGAGCTGGGCGGTCACGAGGCTCGTGGACACGGGCTCCCAGGCCGTCACCGCTTGCGTGTTCTGGGCCGTCACCGCACAAATGACGCTGGTACCGAACACGCCGAACTGATGGAAGGTCTTGAGGTCCGCCTGCACCCCGGCCCCGCCCCCCGAGTCCGACCCCGCGATCGTCAGGGCGACGCGCACAACCGGCCGGGGGGTTCAGGGAGCGACTGGCGCTTGGAGATGCGGGCCCGGTGCGCGAAGTTAGTAGGTCCGCTCGGAGGGGTGCGCATCGCCACTAATCTGGCGTCCACGATCCGCGATCTCAAACGCCGGAAAGCCCGTGGCCGCCGCGGCCTCGCCCTGCTCGAGGGCGTGCGGCTCGTGGAGGAGGCATTGGGGGCGGGGACGCGCATCGTCGGCGCCGTGGTGGCCCCGGAGCTGGGCCGCACGACGCGCGGCACCGCCCTCGTCGCCTCGCTCGAGAGCCACGCCGTGGCGGTGCAGGAGGTGACGGCGCGGCTGTTCGCGACGCTCGCCGATACCGATGCGCCGCAGGGCATCATCGCGGTGGTCGAGCCACGGCACTGGACGCCCGACGACGTCCGGCTCGACCGCGGCGCCGTCGTGTTGGTGGTCGACGGCGTGCAGGATCCCGGGAACGTCGGGACGCTGGTGCGCACGGCGCACGCGCTCGGGGCACGCGCCACGATCACGCTGCGCGGCACCGCCGATCCGTGGGGACCGAAGACGCTGCGCTCGGCGATGGGGGCGACGTTCCGCCACCCGGTGCTCGCATTCGACGATCCGGCGTTCATCGCCTGGTCACGGCGTCACGACGTGACCCTGTGGGCCGCGGCCGCCGACGGCGAGCCCCTCGAGCGGGCGGTGGCTGCGGGCAACGGCGCAAACCGGACCGACGGGGTCATCGCCGTGATCGTCGGAAACGAAGGGGCCGGAATCCGGCCGCATTTGAACGCCGTCGCGGCACGCCGGGTGGCGATTCCGCTCGCCCAGGGAGCCGAATCGCTCAACGTCGCCGTCGCCGCCGGGATTCTCCTGTACGAGGTTACGCGTGGGCACTGACGTCATTTTCGGCATTGCCGCAGGCGCGATCGGGCTCTGTCTCGGGAGCTTCCTCAACGTCTGTATCCTGCGGCTGCCACACGATCAATCCCTCGTCACACCGCCATCCACCTGCCCGCGCTGCGGCAAACGCATCGCGTGGTTCGACAACATCCCGGTGGTATCGTGGCTGGTGCTGCGCGCCAAGTGCCGCAATTGCCACGAGCCGATTTCCGTGCAATACCCGCTCATCGAGGCGCTGGTGGGTGCGCTGTGGGTCGGGGCCTACCTCCTCTGGGGCGTGAGTGTCCACACGATCGCCGGCGGAATCCTGGGGACGATCCTTCTGGGGATCGGCATCACCGATGCGCGACACTATCTGATTCCGGACGAATACAACTGGGCGGGACTCGCCGTTGGCCTGGCGGTGTCGCTCGTGGGGGGATGGCAGGGGTTCTTACAGGCGGTGATCGGAGCGGCGTTCGGGTTTACGCTGCTGTTCGCCGTCGGCGTGGCGGGGCGCTGGATGTTCGGCGAAGAGGCGATGGGCGGTGGCGACATCAAGATGATGGCCATGGTCGGCAGCTTCGTCGGGCCGAAGGACGGGGCGGGGTGGTGGCACGGAGTGCTGGGCGTCCTGCTCACCGTCTTCGCCGGCGCCCTCTTCGGCACCATCATCTTCGTGCCGCTGTCGCTGCGGAAAAAACGTCTCGTGCCATTCGGGGTATTTCTCGCCGTGGGTGCCGCCGTCACCTACATCTGGGGTGACCTCATCTTCGACTGGTACCGGCGATTCGTGAGCGGTGGATGACGTGAGCGATCCGTTGGCGGGATTGTTCGAGACCGGCGACGTGCTCGAGCGCGTGGGGATCGACCTCACCGCCCAGGCGCGACGCGGCGACCTGGAGCCGGTGCGCTGCCGCGAGGCGGAAGTGTCCCGGGTGATGGACATCCTGCTGCGCCAGAGCAAAAACAATCCGGCGCTGGTCGGGAAGGCGGGCGTCGGCAAGACGGCGATCGTCGAAGGACTGGCGCAGCGCATCGCCGCGGGCGACGTGCCCCCGGCGCTGAAGGACGCCCGCGTGCTGGCGCTCGACCACGTGGCCCTGCTCGCCGGCACGACGTTCCGCGGCCAATACGAGGAGCGCGTCAGGCGGCTCGTGGAAACCCTCGCCGCCGACCCCGATCTCATACTGTTCGTGGACGAGCTGCACAATCTCATCGGTCAGGGCACGGCCGTCGGCGCCGCGATGGACGCGGCCAACATGCTGAAACCGGCGCTGGTGCGGGGCGACATCCGCGTCGTCGGCGCGACGACCGGTGAGGAATACGATCGGTGGATCCGCAACGATCCCGCCCTGGAGCGCCGCTTCCAGCCGGTGCAGGTGATGGAGCTCGACGCGATCCAGACGTGGGAGGTGCTGGTCGCGCGCCGGCCGCGCCTCGAGCGCCACCACGCCGTCGCGATCACCGACGACGCGCTGAAAGCCGCCATCGTCCTCACCGATCGCTTCGTCCCGGAGCGCGCACGGCCCGACAAGGCCATCGACGTGCTCGACGAAGCGTGCGCCCACGCCCAGGCAACGGTGCGCGTCGGCCCCGAGCTCGAGCGCCTGATCCGCGAGCGCCGCAGGGTCGACGCGATGATCCGGCGCGGGTTGGTGCGCGAAGCGTCGCAGGAGCCGCTCGCCGATTTGGGGACGATGCTGGATCGGATCGGCGACGAGATCCAGAAGCTGCTGGGCGAGGAAGGGCGCGGGAAGGCGGTGGACAGCGAAGGCGGTGACCGTCCTGGGCCGCCGTCTCTCTCCGAGCGTCGCGACGAGCTGGACCGCCTGCTGCGCGCCGAGCTCGAGAGTCATGGCGTGGTCGTGACGGGGCACGACGTGGCGCGAGTCGTCAGCACCGCGGTCGGCAAAGGCATTGAATGGGCCGGCTGACGCTCGTCGCCGCCGTCGTGGTCGGCGGTGGTATGTGGGCGTGTCGCGAGCGGGCCAAGGCGGTTCAATCCGAGGCCGCGCTGCTCGACCTGGTCCACCAGCTCGAGACTCAGGCGGAGCGCATCACCGGGTTGCAGTTCAAGCACCAGGTTGCCGTGCGGTTGCGCACCCGCGCCCAGCTGCGCGACTACGTGACCCACAAATTCGATCAGGATTTGCCGCCCGCCGAGCTGGCCGGCGTGGAAGGGGCGTACAAACTGTTCGGGTTCATTCCCGATTCGCTCAATCTGCGCCGCACCATGATCGCGCTGCTCACCGAGCAGGTAGCGGGATACTACGATCCCGACTCCGGCGCGCTGTTCGTTCCCAACGACCTGAGCGACCGGTTCCAGATTCGCACCGTCGCGGCGCACGAGCTGGTGCACGCGCTGCAGGATCAGTACACGCCGCTCGACTCGATCCTCAACCAGCGGCGCCACAACGACCGCCGCTCGGCCGCAGAGGCGGTGCTCGAAGGGCAGGCGACGTTCTATCAGATCTCGATTCTCATGCCGGAACAGCATCCCGAGACCTTTCCCGACCACTGGTTCTGGCGGCAGAGCGAAACGACGGCGCTGCAGCAGGAGGCGATGCCGGAGTTCGCCGGCGCACCGCTGTGGCTGCGTGAGTCGTTGATCTTTCCGTATCTGCGCGGCGCCGATTTCGTCGGCTGGTACGTACGCACCCATCACGGCCACGAGCCCTACGGCGCCGACATGCCGCTTTCCACCGAGCAAATCCTGCATCCCGATCGCTATGCGACGGGCGATCAGCCCGTGACCCTCGCGTTTCCTCCCCAGGTACCCGACTCCGTGCGCTACGAAGATGACCTCGGCGAATTCGAAATCGGACTGCTGTTCGCGCAGCTCATGGGCGATGCCAACGACGACAAGGGCAGCGTCTACGCGCAGGGGTGGGGCGGTGACCGCTACCAGGTCTACGGACCGACCGGCGGAGCCAACGCGCTCGTCTGGTATAGCGTCTGGGACACGCCCGGGGCGCGGGACCGATTCGTCCGTGGTCTGATCCGCGCCTGGGCGGGGCGACCCGCGGCACGCGCGAGGGGCCGCCGGTCCACCATCGAAGCCGTCACCGTCGACGGGCTGCCTGGTGCCCGGCTGGTGGACGCGTCGGAGACGTGGGCCGGGTGGAAGGCCCTGCCGGGGGTGCATGTCGTGCGTTAGAGAAACAACACGACGCCGGGAGTGGGGGGCTAAGGACGCGGGGACGCGGGGGCCGCACGGCCTGGACCTCCTTTAGCGTGGACGCCCCACCGACACCCGAGACCTAGGTCCAGGTCGAGCGCCCCCGCGTCCAACGGTCCGGCGCCCCCCACTCCCGGCGTCTGCGGATATTCGAACATCCACTGATGTTTCTGTGCCTCTTGGATTCGCTCTCCCCCCTAACTAACTTGCGTGGCTTATGTTTACGGCCCTGACCGAGCGTCTTTCTGGTGTGCTGAAGCGCTTGGTCGGCCGGGGTGTGCTGTCGGAGCAGGATGTCGCCGACGCGCTGCGGGAAATTCGCCGCTCCCTGCTGGAAGCCGACGTGAGTCTCGACGTGGCGCGCGACTTCGTCGAGCGCGTGCGCGAGCGCGCGGTCGGCGTGGTCCAGCTGAAGACGGTGAGCCCGGGCCAGCAGGTCGTGAAGCTGGTGCACGACGAGCTCACCGGGCTGTTGGGCGGCACACGCCGTCCGCTCGAGTTCGCGTCGGTCGGCCCGACCGTGCTGCTGCTCGTCGGCTTGCAGGGATCGGGGAAGACGACGACCGCGGCCAAGCTGGCGCGCCGGCTGAAGCTCGAGCAGAAGGCGCCGTGCCTCGTCGCCGCCGACTTGCAGCGCCCCGCCGCGGTGGAGCAGCTACAGCAGCTCGGCGCGCAGGTGGGGGTGCCGGTGTTCAGCGGCACCGGGGACGTGGTGGATGTCGTGCGCGCCGCGCTGCGCGAGGCGGAGAAGGCGCGCTGCCGCAGCGTCATCGTCGACAGCGCCGGCCGGCTGCAGATCGACGCGCCGTTGATGGACGAGCTGCGCACGGTGAAGCAGGCAATCGCGCCGCGCGAGGTGCTGCTCGTCGCCGATGCGATGACGGGGCAGGACGCGGTGCGCAGCGCGAAGGGGTTCCACGATGGCGTCGGGCTCACGGGGGTGATCCTCACGAAGCTCGACGGCGATGCCCGCGGCGGCGCCGCGCTGTCGATTCATGGCGTGACCGGTGTGCCGATCGTCTACGTCGGCACGGGGGAGCGTCCCGACGCGCTCGAGCCGCTCGATCCCGCCCGCATGGCGGGGCGGATCCTCGGCCAAGGCGACGTCGTGGCGCTGGTCGAGAAGGCGGCGTCGACGATCGATCGCGCGGCTGCGGAGCGGTTGGAGAAGAAGGCCCGGTCCAAGCAGGGGATGGACCTGCAGGATTTTCTGGTGGCGCTGAAGCAGACGCAGCAGATGGGCCCGCTGAAACAGCTGATTGGATTGCTGCCGGGCGTGCCGGCGAAGGCGCTCAAGGGATTGCCGGCGGACGACAAGCGGTTGAAGCACGTCGAGGCGATCATTCTGTCGATGACGCCGGAAGAGCGCACCGATCCGAAGATCCTCAGCGGATCGCGGCGGCTGCGGGTCGCGAAGGGATCGGGGCGGCCGGTGCAGGAAGTGAATCGGCTGCTGGAGCAGTTTCGAGAGATGCGAAAATTTCTCAAACGGATGTAAGGGCAGACCATGGGAACTCGGATTCGGCTGCGGCGGGTGGGACGGAAGGGCCAGGCATACTTCCGGATCGTGATCGCGGATCAGCGGGCCGCCCGGGATGGGCGCTCCGTCGCCACGATCGGTCACTACAACCCGCGCACCAACCCCGCCGTGCTCGAGGTGGATAAGGACCAGGCCGTGCAGTGGCTCGCCAAGGGGGCGACGCCCACCGACACGGTGCGGTCGCTCCTCAAGCAGGCCGGCGTGTTCGGCACACGCACCGCGTAGTCGCGCGGCTGCGCCGGCCCCATGGCCAGCACGGGGAGGTGTCGGTGATCCCCCTCGTGGAAGCGCCCGGGGCGGTATTCCAGCCGAAGGCGGAGGTCTACGTGGTGGACGAAGCGCGGCGCGTGTTGGCGGGCCCGCTGTTCGTCGCCCGGCGGCGGGCCTACCACCGCGAATGGTTGATTGGATTCGCCGGGGTGACGTCGCGCGATGCGGTGGAAGGATGGCGCGACCAGCTCCTGGCTGTGCCGGACAGCGATGCTGGCGCTTAACGTCGTCACCCTGTTTCCCGAGTGGTTCGCGGGGTCGCTCGCCTCGAGCATCCTCGGACGGGCGGCGCAGCAGGGCCTCGTGCGGTACCGGATCGTGCAGCTGCGCGATTTCACGCACGACCGGCACCACACGGTCGACGACGCTCCCTACGGCGGCGGCGCGGGAATGGTGCTGAAGCCGGAGCCGTTTTTCGAAGCGGTCGAAAGCCTGAGCCGTCGTCCGGGGACGCCCGTGGTGCTGTTGTCGGCGCGGGGGCGGCCGTTCACCCATGACGACGCGGTGCGGTTCGCCGTGGCCGAGGAAGTGACGTTGCTTTGCGGCCACTATAAAGACGTCGACCAACGGGTCGCGGACGGGTTGCCGGCCGAGGAAGTGTCGATCGGCGACTTCGTCTTGACAGGGGGCGAGCCGGCGGCACTGTGCGTGATCGATGCGGTGGTGCGCTTGCTGCCCGGCGCCCTCGGCGATCACGAATCAGCGTCCGGCGATTCGCACTATGAAGGGTTGCTCGGGGCGCCGTCGTACACGCGGCCGCCGCTGTATCGCGGCTTGGCAGTTCCCGAGGTATTGTTGAAGGGTGACCACGCGGCGATCGCCGCGTGGCGGGCGGCCCAATCCCAGCGGCTGACGCGGGAGCGCCGGCCGGATCTATGGCAACGGGCGGCCGACGCCGATAGCGCCGATGCACCAGACAGACCTTGAGGGGACGAGTATGGAGAAGCTGAGCGCGCTCTCGCGAGAGGGCTTGAAAGAGAATCTTCCGGCGTTCGATCCGGGCGATACCGTGCGCGTGATGGTGCGCGTGCGCGAGGGCGAAAAGGAGCGGCTCCAGGCCTTCGAGGGCGTGTGCATCGCGCGTCGCGGCGGCGGAATCAACGAGACGTTCACCGTGCGTAAGGTGTCGGCCGGGGTAGGCGTGGAACGCATTTTCCCGCTGCACGCGCCCGCGATCGCGGAAATCGAGCTGGTCCGCAAGGGTCGTGTGCGCCGCGCCAAGCTCTACTTCCTGCGGCGTCTCGCGGGGAAGGCGGCGCGGATCCGCGAGAAGCGCGGCGCCGCCGGTGTGGCCGAAGCCGGCCCGGCCGCTGGGACGGCAGGTGCAGGGGCGGGGGCTCCCGAGACGTGAACCGCCGCCCCACGTTCGAGCGCGAAATCGCGCTCTGGAACGCGGGGCGCAGTTTCGTCGCCGGCGTCGATGAAGCGGGCCGCGGGCCACTGGCAGGACCGGTGGTTGCCGCGGCCGTCGTGTTTCCGGCGGGGATGAAGCCGATCCGGGGTCTACGCGACTCGAAGATGCTCCCGGCCACGAAGCGCGAGCGGCTGGCGGTCGTGGTCCGCGCCCGCGCCCTGGGCGTCGGCGTCGGCGCCGCGAGCGTCCGAGAGATCGATCGCCTCAACATCCGTCGCGCCACCATTCTCGCCATGCAGCGCGCCTTGCAGCGACTCGGCCTCGTTCCCACCGAAGTCCTTGTGGACGGGGTCTGGCTCCCCGAGCTGGGCCGCCCGCACGACGCCATCGTGGACGGCGACGCGCTGTGTCAGACGATCGCCGCCGCGTCGGTCATCGCCAAGACGGTGCGCGACCGGTTGATGTGCCTCCTCGCGGCGCGCTACCCGGTGTACGCCTGGGAAGAGAACAAGGGGTACGGGACGCCGGAGCATCTCGGCGCGCTGGCGGTGCTCGGGCCCACGCGACACCACCGCATGAGCTTCGAGCCGGTGGCGCAGCTCTCGCTCGCGCTCACCTGACATGAGCCCCGAGCGTCGCCGTGGCAAGTCTCGCTGGACTATGGAGCGCTTCATTGAGGAGACCTTCGGCGCCAAACCCCTGTTTCAGGCCTACCAGCTGACCCTCGACGCGCTGGAGCAGGTCGATGAGCTGCACACCCCACGCGCCGCGCCGGCGGCACTGCGAAAAATCCGGACCTTGCTGACGCGCATCGAAGACGCGGCGCAGCTGCATCACTGGGTCGACGAGCTGGACCTGATCGCGTCGCTGCAATTCCGGCGCACCAGCCGGACCGAGCTGCAGCAGAAGCTGAGAGCGGGGCTGCAGGATCTGGAGCGGCGGCTGCACGATCGCCTGCTGGGTGCCGTCGTCACCCGTCTCGAAGGCCGGCGGCGCCAGCCCTAGGAATTCCGCTTCAGGCCGCCGCGGAACTGCGCCAGCGGCTTGGTATTGAGAATGTCGCGAGCCTCGAGCCCTGCCCGACGCGCCAGGTCCACCGCGTACTGCATGTTCGCGAGATTGCCCGGGTTGTGGCTGTCGGTCGACAACACGAATCGCACGCCGTGCGTTTTCGCTTCAGCGGCGAGCGTCTCGGGAAGGTCCATGCGCTCGGGGTGCCCGTCGAGCTCCAGCAGGCAACCGTGATCGGCGGCCGCCTTGGCGACGGCGGCGAAATCGAGCCGGTAGGACTCGCGTTTGCCGACCCGGCGGCCGGTGGGGTGACCGATCGCGTCCACGTGTGGATGTTCGATCGCCCCGATCACTCTCCGCGTCAATGTGCGCTCGTCCTGCGTCATCCCGTAGTGAATCGACGCCACGACGTAATCGGCCTCGGCGAGCACGTCGTCGGGGAGATCGAGCGCCCCGTCCTCGAGGATGTCCAGCTCCACGCTCCGCAGAATCGTGAATCCCCGCGACCGCGCGTTCCACGCGTCGATCGACTTCCACTGGGCGCGCAGTCGCTTGGGGTCGAGGCCCAGCGCCATCGTGACGCGCTGCGAGTGGTCGGTGATGGCGCAGTACGCGTAGCCGCGCGCGCGGCAGGCGTCGACCATCTGCTCCAGCGAGGCTTCGCCGTCCGATTCCGTGGTGTGCATCTGCAAGTCGCCCCGGATCTGGTCGAGCGTGACGAGCGTGGGGAGGCGGTGACCGCGGGCGAGCGCGATCTCGCCCCGCGCTTCGCGCAATTCGGGGGGGATCCAGTCGAGCCCGAGCTTCGCGTACACCTCCGCCTCGGTCTTGCCCGCGATCCGCCGGGTGCCACGGTACACCCCGTATTCATTCAGCTTGTACTTCTTGTCCTGAGCGATCTGGCGCAGCTCGATGTTATGCGCCTTGGAGCCCGTGAAATACATCAGCGCCGCGCCATAGGCGGCCGGCTCGACGACGCGCAGATCGACTTGCAGTCCGCCGCGCAGCTGCACCGTGACGCGCGTGTCGCCGCGTGAGGCGACCGCGGCGACGTCCGGGTAGGCGGCAAAGCGCTCGATCACCGCGTGCGGATGCTTCGTCGTGACCAGGATGTCGAGATCCCCGATCGACTCCTTGCGGCGGCGGTAGCTCCCGGCGACTTCGAGAGTCGTCAATCCACCAGCCGCCCGCAGGTACTCGACCAGGGCCCGGGCGTGTGTCTCGGCTTCCGGAAGCAGCAGGCGGCGCTCGACGTGGAGCGCGGCGCCGAGCCCGGCGCGGATCTTCTCCTCCATCTTCGGGCCGAAGCCGGCAAGCTTGCGTACCGATCCCTTCTCGAGCGCTTTCTCCAGGTCTGGTGCCGACTTCACCTTGAGCTTCGTATACAACGTCTTCACGCGCTTGGGCCCAAGGCCGGGAATGCGCAGCAGGTCGAGCAGGCCGGAGGGCAGCTTGGCGACGAGCTCCTTGTGGAGCGGCAGATCCCCGCTCGCGACGATGGTCGCGATTTTTTCTGCCAGATCGTCCCCGATGCCGGGGATCTCCGTGAGGTCGGCACCCTGACGCACCTCCTCCAGGAGCGGCCGGGGAAAATCGCGCACCACGCGCGCGGCGTTGCGGTAGGCCCGCACGCGAAACGGGTTTTGGCTCTGGATCTCGAGGAGGTCGGCGACCTCGTCAAACAGGCGGGCGATGTCGGGGTTTTGCATCGAGGGATCAGGTGGGAGGTCTCAGGTGTCAGGTGACTGCTTACACCTGACACCTAAGACCTGACACCGCTTCAACTCACCGTCACCTCTTTCATCATCCCATGCATCACGTGCGGCTGGGCATCCTTCGCGTCCGGGACGAAGCAGATGAACACGTAATTCCCGGCGGCCAGGGTCCGCGTGAAGAAGCCGTGCTGTCCGGCGCCGGGCATCGGCCCGACGAAGCCGCCAACCGGCATGGCGGGAGGCTGCCCCTTCATGCCGCCGCGCAGCCAGGCCTGGAGATCTTTCGCGCTCTTACCAGGGGCGATCTGGAAGATCTGGACCTCGTGCAGCTGCGGACCGGCGTTCTCGACCCGGAACGTATGAGTTCCCGCGGTGATCGGCGCCGAGATGTCCCAGGTGTAGTCCTTCTCAGTGATGGTGATGTCCGCCGTCGGCTCGGCGGCTGCGGGGCCGCTGGAGGCCTTCACCTCGAGGGGGCGGACCATGCCTTTGTTCACGTGCGGCGTTCCATCCGCCGAGGGGAGGAAGCACACCAGCGCGTAGTGGCCGGGAGTCAGCGTGGTCGTCGCGTTGCTGGAATCGCCCGGGACGACGCCGTTCGCTCCCAACGGGAACGCGAGCCAGCCGGGAACCTTCGCGTTGGGGTCTTTCATGAGCGTGGCCACGTCGGCCAGCGTCTTCCCCGAGTCGATCCGGAGAAAGACCACCTGGTGCGCCTCTTTCCCCGCGTTCGCGAGCTTCACCGTCACAAGGCCGGCGGGAATCGTGTCTGGCGCCGTGAAGCTGTAATCCATCGCGGTGATGGCCACGATGGTCGCGGCCGGTGGAGCGGGCGGTGGTGCGGGTTTTCTGGTACAGCCGAGCGTCGCGCCGCTGGCAGCCGCCAGGACGACGAGAAGGCCACGCGTCATGATCACCATCCTGAAGGTTGTGGGTGGGGGAAGTCTACCCTCGGATCGCTCACCGGCAAATTCGGCTTGCGGACCTTCCGGACCCATGCTACGCTAGCCCCGCCCGAAGCACCACATACCCGGAGGGGGTCGTCATGCTGCCAGTGCGGTCTCGCCATTGGCTTGCTGGGTCGTTGCTTTCCGTGTTCCTGATCGCGTTCTCGTTCGCCCGTATCTCGGCGCAGGCGCAGGGAACGACCGGCATCATTCGCGGCGTCGTGGTCGACCCGAACGGCGCGCCGGTTAGCGGAGCGCAGGTGCTGTTGCACGAGACGCAGACCAACTTCCAGCACACCGTCACGTCGGACGTGGGCGGCAACTTCGCGGCGACGCTGCTGCCGCTCGGTACGTACGAGGTGACCGCGCGATCGGTCGGGTTCAATCCGGTCACGCAGAAGGACATCACCCTGCGGGTGGGCCAGAGCGTCGACCTGCGACTCACGCTGCTGGCGATCACGCTCGCGGCGGTGAACGTCGAGGCGACCCAGGCGGTAGTCGATCCGACCAAGACGGAGACCTCCCAGCGCATCCCCGTCCAGGCCATCGAGGGCCTCCCCAACAACGGTCGCAACTATCTCAACCTCACGCTGCTCACCCCCAATGTGTCGATCGTGCAGGGGCCGGATGGTGACGAGCTGACGGTGTCGGGGCAGCGCGGGATTCACAACAACGTCTCCGTGGACGGCGCGGATTTCAACAACCCGTTCTTCGGCGAGCAGCGCGGCGGCCAACGCCCCGCGTTCACCTTCAACCTCGACGCGGTGCGCGAGGTGGTGGTGGTGAGCGAAGGGGCGAACGCCGAGTTCGGGCGCGCCTCGAGCGGGTTCGTGAACGTGATCACGAAGTCCGGCACCAACGAGGTGCACGGCTCGCTGCACTATTTCGGCAAGTTCGACGCCCTGTCGGGATCACCTTCGCACACGCTGGCCGGGGGCGGGACGGAGACGTTCAAACCCGACTTCGCACAGCACCAGTTCGGGTTTACGCTCGGCGGGCCGCTGAAGAAGGACAAGGCGTTCTACTTCATCGCCTACGATCAGCAGGTGTACAACGAGACGAAGCAGAAGACCCGGCCCAATTCGACGGCCCTGGACTCGCTCACCACGTTCCTCGGCACCGCGTTTGGCGGGGCCCTGGCGCAGGACTTCGGGCCCATCGCGCGCACCAACGACGCGCGCGCCGCGCTCGTCAAGCTCGACTTCCGCCTGTCGGAGCGGCACAACCTGTCGCTCAAGTACAACTACACCTGGTCACAGCAGCAGAACGGCACCTTCGACTTCGACACGTGGGGCGCGTCCGCCAACGGCCTGGAGCGTGACTACTCCAACGCCGTCAACGGCAGCCTGCACTCGTTCCTCGGGGCGCACACGAGCAACGAGATCCGCTTCCAGTACTCGCGCGAAGACCGGCCCCGCCCCTACAACGGCCCGATCAACCCGGGTTCCGGGACGCCGTTCAAAGACACCGACATGGATTTCGGCAACGCGTTCCGCCTCGGCATGCCGTTCTTCCTGCCGATCAAGGACCACGACAACCGTATCCAGCTGCTCGACAATTTCTCCATCGGGAAAGGCAGTCACCTCTTCAAGTTCGGGGGCGAGTGGAACCGCACCGAGACGGTGCAGACGTTCATCGGGTTCGCCAACGGCCGCATGGCGTTCAACAGCGTGAGCGGATTCATCAATTACGTCACGCAGGGCTCTGGCTACGTGGAGTGCGACAACGGCCCGCCGCGCACGGACGGGCAGTGCCCCGGCGGCAACATTACCGGCCCCGTGGTCCTGTATCTGCAGTTCGCCGGCGTCCCACCCCTGAGCGTCGATCAGGCCGGCACGCAGTCGATCGTGCAGAACGAGTACGACCTGTACGCGCAGGATACCTGGAAGCCGAACTCCAAGTGGACGATCAACTACGGACTGCGCTGGAGCGCCCAGATCGAGCCCGCGCCGCTCACGCCGCCCTCGTCGGTGTTCTTCGCCCCGTTCATCGGGCAGACCGTCAACGGCCACGCGTTCCCGTCGGATGGCACGATCCCGTCGGACAAAAAGATGTTCCAGCCGCGCCTCGGGTTCGCCTACGACGTGCAGGGGGATGGGCGTTCGGTGGTGCGCGGCTCGGCGGGTCTCTACTACGCCCGCATCCCGGGGCTCAATCTCGCCAGCGCCCGCAGCACCAACGGGTCGGTCGGGCAAACGCTGTTCCGCAACAGCGCCCTGATCCCGATTCTGGGGCGGCCGCCCGCCTACGACAGCCTGCTGGCGTCGCCGGTGACGGGGCCGTTCGATCCCGACGTCTATGTGTTCGACAAGAACTTCGAGAACCCGCGCACCCTGGGAGTGTCGATCGCGTACGAGCGAAAGCTCGGTAACGAGATGGCGATATCGCTGGGTTTCACGCACGCCAGTACCGACCATCTCACGCGCTTCATCAACAGCAACGATCCGATCTTCGGGAGCCCGTGGAGCACCGGTCTCGCTCCCGGCGGCGCCAACGGCATTGGAACGCTGTGGACGATTCAAAGCACCGCTAAGTCCCGCTACAACGCGTTCACCGTGGGGCTGAAGCGTTACCTCGATCCCCACGTGCAGTTCGAAGTGAACTACACGCTGTCGTTCGACAAGTCCGACGACGACAACGAGCGCGACCCCTTCACGCTCCGCTACGCGCAAGTCGACTCGTTGCAGCGGGAATACGGCTGGAGCGACCGCGACCAGCGCCATCGCTTCAACGGCTGGCTGCTGACCGAAATCCACGGCTTCCAGATCAACAACCGCGTCGCCTACTACTCGGCGCAGCCGACGTCGGCGAGCTGCGGGCCGCGCCCCGGCAATCTGTTCGCGCCCCCGGCGGGTTCCCGCGCCACCGGGCCGGCAGACCGCATCTGCGCCGACGGGCACATCCTGCAGCGCAACACGCTGCGCAAGGACAACGCGTTCTTCTCGTGGGACGTGCGCGTGTCGAAGGCCCTGCCAGTGGGCCGGCCGGGGCAGCAGCTCGAGATCATCGCCGAGGTGTTCAACCTGACGGGCGCCGACAACTTCCGCGATCCGTCCTTCGCCACCTACCTCAACTTCGACGGCACACTGCGCTCGGGGTTGGGCGACCCGCGCCAGCTGCAGGTCGGGATGCGGTGGGGCTTCTAGGGGCTGGTAGGAGACGGTAGGGGACGGTAGGAGACGGTAGGGGATAGCAGAACGGCCGAAGCGCGATGCCTCGGCCGTTTTGCATTCACCCCTACAACCCCTACCGTCCCCTACCGTCTCCTGCAGTCCCCTACCGTCCCCTACCGTCTCCTACCGTCCCCTACCGTCTCCTACCAGCCCCTAGAAGCCCCACCGCATCCCGA
>DASTHG010000212.1:0-3910 GCA_035718325.1 Gemmatimonadales bacterium
TCGACGGAATCGTCGGTGCTGATGGTCTCGAGATTCGTCTGCATGATGTCCGCAACTCTCATAGCCCCTCCCGGGATCGGAGTCCGTGCCGCAACGTCGCCTCTTACGCCTGAAGGACTGATGAAGTCAGCCTGAGAGAGAATGAAGACGGAACGGCCCGCCACACCGAACTGCAATCGGCGAGCGGGCCGCTCGTGAGTGGGGCGATCCCGTTCCCTTGCCGTCCAGGATCAGCCCCGACTCACTTGTCTCGGAGAGCAATCTGCACCGCCGCCTTGAAGTGGGCATGAGTCGATCGTGCAGGTTTCTTCACTCCGCTGCCTTGTGAACTTTCCTTCAGGATGTCTTGACCCTTGCCTCATGGCGGACCGCGTAGCCTGGTTGCCATGGATTCCGCCAGCGCAAACACGAAAACCGACGGGGCACCGCTCTCCGGTCTCGGCCTTGGCGATACGCAACAAGCGGTCCTCCTGGTCCTGAAGCACCTGGGGAACGCGACCCAGTCACAGGTCGCGCGGGAAGTGCCGTTCGCCCCGGCAACGTTGCGCGAACACCTGCAGGCGCTGGTGGCGAGCGGCCTGGTCCAGCGCCAGGGCAGCCGGCACGGGAAACCAGGACGCCCCGAGGTCGTCTATGCCTTGACCGATCGTGGGGAAGCGCTGTTCCCCAATCGTTCGCCCCAGCTGTTGCGCGAGCTGATCGGCCACCTGACCGAACGGGGCTACACCCGGGTGCTGCATCGCTTCTTTAGAGATCGCGTCGCCGTCCGGCGTCCCGCGGCGCTGGCCCGGATCAGCGGCCTCGCAGGGAGTGCGCGGGTTCGGGAGGTGGCGCGCATTCTCTCGGAAGAAGGGTTCATGGCGCAGGTGGGCACCAGCCCCCAGGAGCCGACGCTGCGCCTGTGCCACTGCCCCATCCGGGACGTCGTATCCGTCACCCAACTGCCCTGCCAATTCGAGCAGCAGCTCATCGCCGAGCTGCTGGGGCGCCAGGTCCATCGCCTCGAGTACATCCCCGACGGCGACGCATCGTGCTCGTACGGCGACGTCGCGCATTCCTCCGAACAGGAGTCTCTGTGATCGCTCGCATGTCGTGGTTTCTCGCCGGCGCCCTCATCTGCGCCGGGTGCAGCAAGGGCGCGGCACCCAAGCCCCCGGTGATGCCGACGCTTCCCGGCATGGCGGCCGTCGCCCCGCCGACCATCACCGGCAATGACCCGCGGGCGAACCTGTTTCTCACCAAAGGCTGCCCGACCTGCCATTCGGTGACGGCCGTCGGCATTAAGTCGAGCACCGACGTCGGGCCCGATCTGTCGATCGCCTACACCGACGTGCACAGCCGCTTCGGCACGTCCCTCGAAGAGTTTCTTCCCAACCCCACCGGCACGATGCAGATGGTGCTCGGCCAACTGATCAAGCTGAGCCCGGCGGAGCGGGATTCGGTCATTCACATCCTGAAGCAGATCAGCGAAGAGCACGAACACGACGCTCAAGAACACAAGGAGCATCCATGACCTCCCGCTTCACTCTCGTGGCCAGCCTGGCCGCACTCACGGCGTGCGCGCCGTCCAAGACCCCGCAATCGGGGCAGAACAGCCAACTGGCGGACGTGCGCGTGGCGGCGCAGCGCACCTACGTCGCCCCCGGCCAGCTCGACGACTACTACCTCTTCTACAGCGGCGGGCACTCGGGGAATGTCTTCGTCGCCGGCATCCCCTCGATGCGACACATCATGACGATCCCCGTGTTCACTCCCTACCCCGGCACCGGCTACGGCTTCGATGAAGACTCGAAGCAGATGTTGGGCGGTTACACCTGGGGCGACGTCCACCACCCCGCCCTTTCCAAGACGAAGGGCGACTATGACGGCCGCTGGTTGTTCGTCAACGACAACGCCAACAACCGGGTGGCACGCATCGATCTGAAGGACTTCAAGACGAAACAGATCCTGGGACCCATTCCCAATTCGAGCGGCAGTCACGGTTCGGCGTTCCTGACAGAGAACTCGGAGTTCGCCGTGGTCGCGAGCCGCTTCTCGATTCCGCTGCCCACGGGGACCTATGCCCCGATCACCGATTACGCCACCAAGTACCACGGTGTCGTGAGCGGCATCAAGATCGACAGCGCCACCGGGACGATGAGCCTCGCGTGGCAGATCATGACGCCTCCGTTCGACTGGGACCTGGCGTCGACCGGCCGCGAAGCGTCGCACGACTGGGTCGTGTGGACGTCGTATAACACCGAAGAGGCGACCGGCCGTCTCGAGGTGACCGCGAGCCAGAAAGACCGCGACTACCTCGTGTTTGTGAACTGGAAGCAAGCCACCGCGGCCGCCACCGCCGGCAAGGGCAAGATCGTGGGCGGCGTGCGGGTCCTCGACCCGAAGGACATTCCCGGTGCGATGTACCTCGTCCCCTGCGCCAAGAGCCCGCACGGCGCCGATTTCTCGCCCGACGGCCGCTACGTCGTGTGCAACGGCAAGCTGGCGCCGTACGTGACGGTGTTCGACTTCGCCAAATTCCAGCAGGCGGCGGCGAAGAACGACACGATCGGCAACGAGAGCGGCATTCCCGTGTTGCGCTTCGAGTCGGTGCGCGTCGCCGAGGTGCCGGTCGGATTGGGACCGCTGCATACGCAGTTCGACGACCAGGGCTACGCCTACACGTCGTTGTACGTCGAGTCCGCGATCGCCAAGTGGAAGGTCGGGCCGTTCGACGGACACGACTCGACCCTCGTGGTCGCCAAGATCCCCGTGCACTACGCCGTCGGCCACCTCGTGGTCGCGGGCGGCGACACGCGCCATCCGTACGGCAAGTACCTGGTCTCGATGAACAAGATGTCGAAGGGCCAGCACCTGAACATCGGCCCCTCCGAACCGGAGTCGAGCGAGCTCATCGATATCACGGGCACGGGCATGACGATGCTGTCCGAGGCGTTCACCGAGCCCGAGCCGCACTTCGCGCAGATCGCACCGGCGACGCTGCTGCACCCGATCGAGGTCTATCCCAAGGCGGACAACCACGATCCGAACGCGATCTGGGCCGCGAGCGACGCCAAGGTGACGCGGCGCGGCAACGTCGTCGAGGTCAAGCTGTACGCGATTCGCTCGTACTTCTCGCCCAACGCAATCGAAGTGAATCAGGGTGACTCGGTGATCATCCACGTCACCAACGGCGAGCAGGAGCGCGACATGATCCACGGCTTCGGGATCGCGCTCTACAACATCAACATCGTCATGGATCCGGGTGAGTCGAAGACGGTCGCGTTCCGGGCCACGAAAACCGGGGTGTATCCCTTCTACTGCACCAACTTCTGCTCGGCGATGCACCAGGAGATGCAAGGGTACTTGCTGGTCAAGCCGCGCGGAGCTCCGGCCGCCGCAGCGGCAGCCGCGCCCGCCGGGCCGGTGGGCCGGTAACCATGCCGCTCACCAAGTGGCTCGATCAGGTCCTCTCCCCCCGGGCACGGCTCGCCGTACTCGGGGCGGGAGTCCTGCTGCCGATCGCCGCGCTGTTTCCGCTGTGGCGCATCACGATGCTCGCCAACCAGTTCCCTGAAGGACTGCGGCTCTCGATCTTCAGCTACAAGCTGGTTGGCGGATCGAACGGCGCTGATCTCGAGGGCATCAACATCCTGAACCACTATATCGGGATGAAGGACATCGCCGCGGCCGATTTCGTGGAGATGAAGTTCATTCCGTTTGCATTGGGCGTCTTCTTTCTGCTCTCGCTGCGGACGGTGTTGTTCGCCCGCGTGCGAGACCTCGTCGATCTCGTGGTGTTGTTGGTCTACTTCTCGCTCTTCTCCTTCGGCGCGTTCTGGTACCGCATGCACAGCTACGGACACCACCTGAACCCGGAGGCGCCGATCAAGGTCGCGCCGTTCACGCCGCCGCTGTTCGGCCACCAGCA
>DASTHG010000213.1:0-5887 GCA_035718325.1 Gemmatimonadales bacterium
GGTCACGCCGCTCGTGGCAATCGCAGGGGGGGAACCGTCGCCCTTCGATGACACCAGGTTGGCGTTGGCCAGCGCCTGCGCGATCGCCGGCGTGAGTTGTGGAAGCATTTCGATCAGGCGGTAGCGGAAGTAGCTGTCGCCGCCCTCGCGAATCGTGTCGTTCACCTTGCGGAACCCGTCGGCCTGCGCGGCGGCGATCTTGGTGATGCGCAGCGCTTCGTCGAGCGCGAGACCGAACTGCGCGCCGCGCAACGCTTCCTGCGCCGCCTCCGCCTCCGCGCGCACGCGCTGCGCGTTCGCTTCCGCTTCGACCGTCTGCTGCCGCGCTTTCGCCTGGGCGATCAGCCCGGCATTGTCGGACCGGGCCTGCTCCAGCTCCCGCTCCCGGTCGGAAATTGCGCGTTCGCTCTCGAGCTGCGCTTCCCGCGCGCGCCGCGTCTGCAGTGCGACGGCGATCTCGGCGTCAGCCCGCGTTTCAGCCTCCACCGCGCGACGCTTTGCCTCGACGAGCCCGGAGGAAACTGATTTGACGTACAGCGACCGCAGCACGAGCCCCAGGTCGGCAAGCTCGCGCCCCGCCACGTGGCGGATCATCACCGCCAGGGGATGCCCTTCGCGCTCGGCGAGCGAGGCGTCCTCGGCCGGAACCGCATCGAACAGCTGATCGTGACGCAAGAGATTGAGCGCCCGCGCGCCGCTGCTCGACACCAGATCCCGCAGGGTTTCAGCTTGCTCAGCCGCACCCCTGGCAAAGAACCGCTGCGCCGCCGCCTGCACCATGGCATCGGGATCGCCGACCGAAACGAGCGCGGTGACAGCCGCACGCACCTCGATGGCGTCGCTCGTCTGGTCGACCACGTCGAGGGCGGCGTTGATCGGCATGCTCGGAATCGTGATGCCGGTCGTGAGACCGGGGGCTTCCTTCGATTTGGCGGGACCCCGGTAGACCCGGGCGCGTCCGTGGAACCAGGTCACCAGCCGGATCTGGCCCGGCGGCACGTCGCGCAGAACGCTGAACGCGATGAGCCAAGTTGCGAGGACCACACCTACGATCACCGCTACGATGCTCAACACAAGCGTCGGCATCTCCCCTCCGAGTCGAACGGCCCTGGCCAGGGGCACGTTGAGCCGGACCACGCGGGGGCGACCCCAGGCAGCCGGATTCACTATGGACTACGCGGTTTTGTGAAACTCGGGGTGATACGGTGCAAAATGCGCGCCCGCAAGTCACCTGCAGGATCGGGCGATCAGGGCTCGTCGTTCGAGGTGGGCCGGGTCCGGAAGCGCAGCACGAATGCGACAGCGAGACATCCCACGGCCACCCAGACGAGCCAGCGCTGCGTCAAAGCCATGCCGACGATCGCCGCCGTCAACCCGACGCCGAAGGCCCACGACTTGAGCGTCATTTCTTGAGAAAGGCCGCGATCGCGGTGCGAAAATCAGATGTCGTCCGGCTGATGGCATTGACGTCAGCCGACAGGGCGATCCCGTCCTCGAATCCGACCGCGTCGAGCCTGTAGAGCTGCTGCTTGGTGAGGGCCAGCGCGGTGGGACTGAGCCCCGCGATCTCCCGCACGACCTGTAGGCTGGCTGACTCGAACTCCGCATCGGGGAAGACGCGGGAGACGAGTCCCACCCGCTCGGCCTCCCGCGCCGTCAGGAGGCGCCCCGTCGCGGCCAAGTCGAAGGCGATTTTCTCCCCCACGGCCCGGCGCAGCATGTTCATCACCAGTGCCGGAACGAATCCGCGCTGCACTTCGGTGTAGCCGAATTGGGCCGACTCGGCCGCCAGGACGAGATCGCACGCGGTGGCCAGACCGCACCCACCGGCGAGCGCCCGTCCCTGCACCACGGCGATCAGCGGCTTGGGAAGCGCGCGCATCTGCACGAACAGCCCGCCGAACCGCATGGCGGCCGCCCGGTTCTGCTCCACTGTCCGGTCCACCGACTGGAGCAGCTCCGCGAGGTCCATGCCGGCGCAGAAATCCTTACCCGCGCCGCGCAGCACCACCACGTGGACCGTCGCTTCGAGCTCCGCGCGCTCGAGCAGGGCTGCCAGCCCATCGATCATCGCGGCATCGATCGCGTTCCGTTTCTCCGGCCGATTGAGCGTGCCGGTCAACACGCCGCCCGCGAGCGCGGCTGTGATCCGCTCCGTCACCGGTCGACCTCGATCTCCATCCGGAGCAGCGCCGTCGAGAACACTTTGCCCTGGGCGTCGGTCTTAAGGGAAATCGTCCCACCGCCGTCGAGCGCGCCGTGCAAGAGGAAGTTCAGCGCGCGCAGATTGGGCAGCTCGAAGCGCTCCACGGGTCCCGCGATCATCCCCTTGAAGTGCCGAGCGACGCGCGCCGCGGTTACGTGTCGCACGAGGACCGGGTAGTCCGCCGCGCGCCGAGCGATGAGGCCGACGTTGGCCGTATCGCCCTTGTCACCCGAGCGGGCGTGTGCCAGATCGACGAGACGCACGGTTTGTTTTCTGCGGACCGTCTTCACACGCGGACGAGATCGACGCATGCCTGTACCTCGGTCTTGGCGAGCAACGCAGGCCAGTAGGCCACGATCTCCTCGGGCTTGGGGCGACCCCCGGCGAATCCCGTGACACTGGGCGGACCGTTGAGGATCAGGGGCGCGATCTCGCGCGTGAACCGCTCTACGGGATCGCGGTGCGGAGATCGCACGCCGACGCGTAGCTGCACTTCTGGGACGTCCCGCGGCTCCAGGTCGCGCACCGCCAGTGGCCCGTGCGTCGCGTCGACGCCGACGAACTCGGTGAGGATCGTTTCGAACTCGAGGCCGAGGTCGGAAAGCCGTTGCCGCAGCACGCGGTCGGCGGCGCGAGCTTTTTGCAGCGCATCGGGCCACGCATAGACCAGCGTTCCCACGGCCTTGAACCCGTAAAAATAGGCGGCCGAGACTTTCAGCGAGTCCGTCGCGGGACGGCCGCGAATGCCGGAGAAGCGCACACGATCCTTGCCGCGCTGCCGCAACTCGATCGTGGTGAAGTCGGCGACGCAGTCGGGGGTGATGTAGGAGCCCGGGTCTCCCATTTCGTACACCAGCTGCTCCGTCACGCCGGCCACACTGATGCGCCCGCCGGTTCCCGCGTGCTTGGTGATCTCGAACGTGCCGTCGGCGTACGCTTCGACGATCGGATACCCGACGTTGGCGAGATCGGGAATGTGCTGCCAATCGACGAGGCAGTTGCCCCCCGAGCACTGCGCTCCGCACTCGATGGTGTGCCCCGCGACAGTTCCTGCCGCCAGCAGATCCCAGGCGTCCGCCGCCCAGCCGAACTCGTGCATCATCGGCCCCAGGGTGAGGCCGGTATCGGTGACCCGTCCGGTGATGACGATGTCCGCGCCGCGCCCCAGCGCCTCGACGATCGGCGCGGCGCCGAGATACGCGTTGACCGATTGCAGCCGGTCGCGCACCTCGCGCAACGGACGCCCGGTATCGAGATTCGCGAGCGCGTGTCCGGCGGCCAGCAGTTGATCGAGACGCCCGAGGAGATCGTCACCCGAGACGACGCCGATCGTCAACTTGCCCGCCAGGCCGAGGCGCCGCGCCACCTGCGCGACCGCCTCGGCGCAGGCCCGCGGGTTCACGCCGCCGGCGTTGGTGGTCACTTTCACGCGGCGTCGCACGAGCTCCGGCAGCAGCCGCTCCATCAAGGGCACGAAATCCTTGGCATACCCGAGCTGCGGGTCACGCGACATCTGCTTTTGCATGATGGACATCGTGACTTCGGCGAGGTAGTCCATCATCAAGTAGTCGATGGCACCACCGGTGACCTGGCGCCACGGGGCTTCGAGCCAGTCGCCCCAGAACCCCTGCCCGGCCGCGATCCGGATCGCTCGACTCACGGCCGCGGGGCTTCCTGGTAGCCCACTGCGATCACGCCGCGCCCCGCTCCGCTGGGTGACAGACGCCACGCGACCAGGGGGAGGAAGCCCTCGGGGAGCGTCATCGCGGGAACCCTCGTCGCCGGAAGGACGCTCCGCCCGCCGGCCACCACCGTGAGAGGCTGCGACGCTCCCACGGCCTCGACCGAATCAGTGAAGAACCGCACGCGAACCGATGCCTGCCACGACGGCGCCGAATCGGCCCGCGCGAACGCCGGATATAACTCGATCAGGGCAGCATGCCCGGCGAGCGCCGCGGGAACGTCGAAGCCCGCGCGACCGCGCGCATAGTTCAGCGGCGCGGCATTGACCTGTTGGCTGTTCGTGTCGCTGACAATCAGGCCGAAATCCGTGAACCGCTCCCATTGCGGCGGCGGCATCTCGACGAGCACGTCGGCCCGCGACGCCCACTCGGGGACTCTGACCCACACGCTCTCGGCGGGAGCGCCGCGCCCGGCGACATCGATACGCCGCTCCGCACCGACGAGGAACGGCAGCGCGTTCACTGTTGCCGTGCCGTCGCCCACATTCGTCACTTCGGTGGTCCCGTCCGTGCGTGGTGTCAGCGCGACCGGGGCCTGCTGCGCCCGCACGGACACCGTTGCGCGGGTCGTTCCCTGGTTTACGAGGTCGAGCTCGTACACGCCGGCGCGGACGTCCTCGGCCGGAACGAGCACGGTCGCCGACGACGTCTTGCCGTACACCAGCACGATGCTGTCGGGGCTCGCGGTCGCGGGTCTCCCGTCGGGATCGTACAGCTGGACGAGAGCGCCGTCCTCCGGATCCGCCACCGACACGCTGTATGAAAAGGACGTGGCCGCCGGCACCCGCAGGAAGTAGCGGCGCACCGCGCCGGGGCCGAGCACCCGCGCGGTGTCGATCAGCGGCCGTGACAGATCGCTGGGTACGATGACGGTGCTCACCAGGCGGAACCGCTCCCCCGCGAGGCTGTCGGTCGGGGAGCGACCGCTGACGGTCGCGACGTAGACGCCGGGCGCGAGCAGCAGGTTCGGTCGATAGGTCACGCGAATCGCGGTGGAGCGGGCCTGGGAGGTGACGACCGGAGCGACGGTGAGCCACGGGGCATCGCTCGTCAGGAGGAACTGCGCCGCGCGCAACCCGTCGGCATGCGTGACGGTGAAGACATCGGTGGTATCACCCGCACTCGCGAAGCCGTTGCGGCGCAGCGCCGCCGGTGCACCGCTCGCCGTGCGCACGACGTAGCGCGAGCCCTGATGGCCCGCTACGAGCCAACGATAGGCCGGCTCGAGCCGCGGCACACCGGCTCCCTGCTCGACCGCGTTCCACCCCGGGATCGGCATGGCGGTGGTGCGTACGGCCTGCATCAGGTCGGCAGCCAGCACCGGACGGCCCTCCTGCGCCATCGCCGACAACAGGCAGGCCACGAATCCCGCCATCTGCGGCGCCGCCATACTGGTCCCCGATTTGATCTCGTCCCCGAGATTCCAGCGCGGCACCGTGGAAAACGCCTCGCCGGGAGCCAAGACGTCCGGCTTGGCGAGATCGCCGCCGCGCGCACTCCACCAACCCATGCGATCGGGCGGCGGCGGCCCTGCCTGCGGCGGTCGGGTGAAGGCGCCCGGTTCGAGCGCGCCGACCGACAGCGCTAAATCTGCCGAGCCGGGGAACGAAACGGTCGACAGTCCCGGGCCGTCGTTCCCGGCGCTGACCGCCAGCACGACCTTGGGGTGCGCGAGCAGAAAGGCGTTCACGATCGAATCGATCGCCGCATGCCCTTCCTGCTCGTTGCCGACACCGAAGCTCAGATTCATCACCAGCGGAAGCCCGCGCTCCGTCGCGAACCGCGCGGCGTACTGCATCGCCCGCTGAATACTGCCGCTGACGGTGATCGCCCCGCGCGAGTCGTTGGCGATCTTCAGGCCGATTACCTGGGCGCCGGGGGCGACGCCGTCGAATCCGGCGACGCCGAACAACCAGTGCCCCGCCGCGATCCCGGCGAC
>DASTHG010000214.1:0-3258 GCA_035718325.1 Gemmatimonadales bacterium
CAAGGCCGGCACGCCCTACGAAATCATCGGGTTCAGCCAGGGCGTCAATGATTTCTCGACTGTCGTCTTTCCCCAAGACGTCCGCAACTGCACGACCTGTCACCGAGCGGATCTGGGATTGACCAACTCAGCCAGCTGGTACACGTTCCCGTCCAGTTCGGCGTGCGGTTCCTGCCACGACGATCTCAACTTCACGACCGGCGCCAACCACGTTGCCGGGGCTCAGCCGGATTCCGCCTGCGCCAACTGTCACCAGCCGCAGGGAAGCGCGGAATGGGACGCCGGGATCACGACCGCGCACACGGTTCCCCTGAAGTCCAAGCAGTTGCCCGGGCTGAACGCCAAGATCGTCTCGATCGCAAACTCGGCTCCGGGCCAGAAGCCGACAGTCAAGTTCCAACTCACCAACGGCGACGGCACGGCCGTGACTCCTGCGGCTCTTGGGTCGAACTTGAACCTCCTCATGGGCGGTCCGACCACCGACTATGGCACGGGCCAGAACTCGCCCGCGCAGCCTTTCCGGGAGAACGCGAGCGGCGCGACTTTCGACGGCACGACAGCGACCTACACTTTCACCAACGCGGTCCCGGCCAACGCGACGGGGACCTGGGCTTTTTCGATCGAGGCGCGGCGCTCGATCACGCTGAATCCCGCACCCAAACAGGGTCCGACGAGCGTCAACGAGGGCGCTTTCAACCCGGTTGCGTATGCGGCCGTCACGGACGCTCAGCCTGCGCCTCGCCGCCAGGTCGTGGACATCGCCAACTGCAACAAGTGCCACGACAAGCTGGCTCTTCATGGCGGTCAGCGGTTCAATCCGCAAGAGTGCGTGATCTGTCACAACCCCAATGGGGACGACAGCGGACGCCGTCCGGCCGACAAGGGTCTCGCCGAGTCGATCGACTTCAAGCGGATGATCCACCGAATCCATACGGGCGAGGAGTTGTTGACGGACATCGAGCCCGAAGGCAGCGAGGTTGACTGCAAGGCAAATCCCGAGACGTTCGGCTGCTTCACGATCTACGGCTTCGGGACGCCTCCGAGCGTCAACAACTTCAACGAAGTGCGGTTCCCCGGCGACCGCCGCGACTGTCAGACGTGTCATGCGGGCGAAACGGAAGAAGTACTCGATCCGGCGCCGGCGGGGCTATTGCCGACCATCACACAGAGAGATTGGTACTCCCCGCAGCAGCACTACGCCGCCGCGTGCCTGGGCTGCCACGACGGCGAGGCCGCCGCGGCGCACGCCTTCTCGATGACGGTAACTTTCCCCAACGGTAAAGCCGCCGAAGCCTGCGCTACCTGCCACGGGCCGAACGCTGAATTCGCCGTCGACAAGGTGCATGCACGATAGGGGCGGTCAGGAGACCGCCCCGATTCGGTTTCGTTGAAGTGAGGGTGTAGATGGCGCGTGGGAGCTCCTTGCCGCTGGCTGCGGCGGTTCTCGCAAGCCTCGGATTGACCGTGGCCCTCGCGCAGGCGCCGGAACCGACGCCAACCCCCGCCCCCGCGCCGGAGTCCTCAGCCAAGCCGCAGGCGAGCGCCGCCGAAGCTCCGCCCAAATGCGGCGACTGCCACACCGAAGAGGTGGCGAAATTTGCCGGCAACCCGCACGCCCGCTATTCCCACCGCGACAAGAAGCCGGACCTGAATGATTTCTGCGAAACCTGCCACGGGAATGGCGCCAAACACATGGAAGCCGGCGGAGACAAGAGCCTCATCCAGACCTTCCATGGATTGGAGGGCTCAGAGCTTTGCCTGAGCTGCCACCAGAAGGCCAACGAGCATGCCTCGTTCGCTCTCGGCTTTCACGGCAATACCACCACCGTCAACTGCCTGAGCTGCCACTCGATCCACAACTCTTATCCCAAGAACGAGCATCTGATCGCCAAGGCGCCCGGGGAGCTTTGCGCAACCTGCCACCTCAATCAGACGGCGTCCTTCCGCAACAAGCCATACGCGCATCGCCTCGACCGCGGCGGAATGACCTGCCTCGACTGCCACAACCCGCACGACCGAAAGGGCCAGACGGTCGCGTTGACGCGAGTGGGAGAGCTGCCCTGCTTGAACTGTCACGCCGAGAAGCGCGGTCCGTTCGTGTTCGATCACGTGACGGGCTCCGCGGGCGATTGCCTCTCCTGCCACCAGGCACACGGCTCGAACAATCCCAAGATGCTGACCTGGGCGCGCGTCGACCAGCTCTGTCTCTCGTGCCACTCCCAGACGGGAGCCGCCAGCACGCTCGGCTCTCAGCCGCCCTCGTTCCACGATTTGAGGTTGCCTCGCTATCGCAACTGCACGACGTGCCACACCGCCGTGCACGGATCGAATCTGTCACCGCAGCTTTTGAAGTAGAGCGTTATGAGACACGGCCGACTTCGGATGCCCATCCTGGTGCTGGCGGCGGCGCTGGGTAGCGCAACGGTGCTGGGCCAGTCGGTCCCGGTCGATGTCGAGGTCGGATATCGCTGGCTCGACATCTCGGGCAACGAAGACATGTATCGGACCCAGATCAACGATCGGCCGGGATTCCTGATTCGCTCCTTCGCCTATGACTCACCCGAGCCAGTGGGAAACTTTTTCGACCACGTTCACCTGGACATGTCCGACGTCGGCGCGGGACCGGCGGGAGCGCTCCGTTTCACCGCGGATCAGGTGAATCTCTTCAAGCTCTCCTTCACCTGGCGAAGGACCCAGCTCTTCAGCGCGCTTCCGGCTTTTGCCAATCCCTTCCTGGCGGACGGCATCATCCCGGGACAACACACCTACAACCGAACCCGCGACATCTACGACGCGAACCTGGAGATCCTGCCCGGATGCATGATCACACCCATACTGGGTTACACGCGCAACGTCTACAGCGGGCCCGGCACGACCACCTACTTTCTCGGACAGAACGAGTTCGCGTTGAACGAGGGCCTCCACACGCGGGACGAGGAATACCGGATCGGCCTGGCGTTCAAGTTCGATCCCGTCGAGGGAGGCGTCACTCAGGGATGGCGGCGCTACCGTCTCGAGGACACCGTCTCTCTCATCCCGGGCGCTGGCAGCGGAAACAATCTGGATCCCGTGCTCGGGACGCCGGTGACCGCGACCGGGATTACCCGGACGACGGTGAACGACGTGAACACGCCCGTCACGAGCGCGTGGGTGACGGCCCACCTGTTCGACCGCGTGAAGCTGATCGGCAGCTACGCGCGCGCCAACGCGAGCGCGGACGCGAGTGAGACGGAGGCCGATGCCGGGACGTTCGTGTCG
>DASTHG010000215.1:0-2723 GCA_035718325.1 Gemmatimonadales bacterium
CGAAGGCCCCGTCGCGGTCCACGCCAATGATGCGGGTGTTGCGGCAGATGTGGCCGTTGCCGGTGCGACACTGCAGGCAGTGGCCACAGATGATGTGCCCCTCCGCCGTCACCAATTGCCCGACCTTCAGCTCCGTCACCCCTTCTCCTACGGTCACGATTTCTCCCGCGAATTCGTGGCCGACCACGATCGGCGGGTGAATGCGTCCCTGCGCCCAGCTGTCCCAGTCGGCGATGTGCAAATCGGTGCCGCAGACCCCCGCATGGCGGACGGCGATCAGTACCTCTCCCGGACCGGCACGCGGTTTGGGGACCGTTCGGACCGCGAGACCGGGGGCGCGAGACTCCTTCACGACGGCTTGCATTGTATCGGGCATGGGTTGTGGACCGTCGGGGAGCGGGGCGAGGTCAGGGAATGAGCGTGATCGGCGCCGGTAATATAGTCCGTGAACGGGTCCCGGAAATGCGCAGCGGGGCCGGCGTTGGTGCCGGCCCCGCTGCGAGCGTCGGAGGTTCGATACTCCTCGGCTCAGGTCCCCGCGGGATGCGGATCGACGGGGAGCCGCTGATGCACATGGTCGCCGGACTCGGCGTCATCGGCGCACCAGCAGTACGCCCAGATGCGCGCCGGCCGTGCGAGACGCTGTCCCGCACGCAGGATGATGCCGATCGGTTCGTCGTCGAGCACGAGCGGGAGGCTGGTCATGCCCTTCGTTCAGGCAAATGGGGGGCCATATCCTGCATATCACTAAGTCATTCTCTGTTAACGAGTTGCGATAATGGAAATATTCGCTGTTCAACACTTTGACACGCGTCGGCGTGTGTCCCTGTGACGCGTTTGCCAGTGAACGTACGCTGACGCAGAATCGGGTATGCGGTGGACCTCGGCTCTGTGTTTCGCATTCCTGCTCGCGGGAAACGCGACCGCGCAACGCCTGGTCGCGGTGGATTCGATCATGACGGTGCGGGGGATCGTCGAATTCCGGACCGACGGATCGGGTTCAGGTGCCTGGGTGGTGTTCCTGCCGACGCCCGTCTTGGTGAGGAACCTCAAGACCAACATCGTTGCGCTGGCCGGTGGTGAGCGCCTCGCCGCGCGCTTCATCGACCGCTATGTGGAGGTGCGGGGGCGGGTGGCGGTCGAACAGGATGCCTCAGGGCGGACGGTCGCTATCGCCAACGAGCCGCGGATCGCGGAGGTCCGTCCCGACGGGTTGGTGCAGGAGGACGTCGATCTCAGTCTTTCCGAGCACGCCACCGTCGAGCTGGCCGTCGTGCCGCGTGTCGCCGCCCGGCACGACTCGACCGGAGCGCCAAGCGGCGTCACTCCAACGGTCCTCTTTTCCATCGTCAGTCACTCGCAGACCGAGCTGCGTTGGTTCTTCCCCACGACGGAAGTCGTGTGCGTGGGGGTACAGCCCGTCGACGCCGATCAGGGCTACGAAATCATCTGGAAGGTGACCGGCAAGGACCAACAGGTCATTCTGCGGATGGGGGCCGTGTTGCGCCAGATCGTGGCGATTCCCGACTCGGTCGCTCGCGCTCCGGGCCGCTACGTGGTGCGGGCTTCGCTCTGTGGCGCGGACCGGCTCCACGCCGAGGCGACCTTCGACATCCTCTACTGACGCGCTTCGGACTCTGCGCGGCCGGTGGATTTCGTCGCGGCAAAGCCGCCGCGTCGGCCGCGCGGGCGCCGCTCCACCTGCCATGCGGCGTACAGCTCGAGCAAGGTGTCGGTCGCGATGGGAATCACCCCTGTGTCTTCGACCGACTCCCAGGGCAGCACGATGTGCACTCCGCCGGGGGGGGTGCGCGTTTGCAGATCGGCGACGAGGGAGCGGCGCGATTCGGGGGCCAGTGCGGCGAGGGCAGCCGGATGCAATACGGCGAGCGTCACCGGCACGTCGGGCATCCAGCTGCCGAATTGCACCACCAGCGCGTGGAAGCGGCCGGCCAGCTGCTCGGAGACGGCCCGTGCCTCGGCCGCTTCGACGGCGGCCAGCTCCTGATCGAGCAGCAGCACTTCCACGTCGTGCGCCGCCACGAACAGGGCCGCCGGGAGGGCCGGCGCGCCGACGACGACCGCGGCGTCTCCCGGCTCGAGCCGCCGCGCCCAATGCACCAGCGGCATCCCCGCCTCGAGCTCCCAGTGCGTCGGCTCGCGCTGCGCGGCGCGCAGCGCGCGGTGCGTGCGCGACCAGCGCTGGAACGTCGGCAGGCGCAGCCGCCGCATGATGATGCGGTCGACGTGCTCGAGCAACAGCACCTCGGTGAGCAGGTACTGATCGGCCGCGGCGGTCTCGAGCTCGCGCACCGCCTCGTCGCCGATCTCGAGCAGCACCGCGCGCGACAACGAGTTCTTGTATTCCTCGATGCGCTGGAACAGGAACTCCTCGTACTCCTGTCGCAGCGAGCGCGCCACGCGGCGCGGCCGGCGGGCGCGGGCGCCGGTCTCGGCGGTCGTCAGCATGGCTCGATGTGTACCGTGACTTCGTTCAACTGCAGGTCCCGCTTCAGCCGCTGCTCGACGGCATCGGCGATGGCGTGCGCCGACGCGACGTTGGCGTTGCGGTCGACGGCAATCGTCACCTCGGCGTAGCGCACCTGCGAGCCGCCGCGCGAGCGGATATCGTAGGCGCGCTGCACGCCGCTCACCCCTTCGGCGACGGTCTGGATCGCGTCTTTGGGGACGGCCCGCTCGTCTACCAGGATCGGTACCGAGCG
>DASTHG010000216.1:0-3052 GCA_035718325.1 Gemmatimonadales bacterium
CGGTGGTGCTCTCGCTCGTGTTCTCGGCGCTGCACTACTTCGGCAAGCCCATGGAGAGCGTCGCCGACGCGCTCAGCGTCGGGCTGATCGGGCTCTTTCTCTGCCTGACCCTGAGGCGCACCGGGAACCTGTGGTTCGCGATCGGATTCCACTTCGCGTTCGACTTCATGGCGATCCCGTTCTTCGGCGCTCCCAACACCGGCAACCATGGCCGTCCGGTCGACACCCGGCTGCTGGACAGCTCGTTCTCGGGCCCGGACTGGCTCACCGGCGGCCCGCGCGGCATCGAGGCGAGCTGGCTCGTGTTCGCGGTGATCGCGGCGCTGTTCGTGTTCTTCCACCGCCGTTTCCCGACCACACGATTCCCTCCGTCGGCGCAGACTTGACGGGATGCGGACGACGGGCGGGGTCTGAGAGCGTCCAATCGGTGCGCCAGAAGCCCCACTTGATTTCCGGGGCGGGCGTGCCGATAATCATTGCGTCACCTTCCTCGCGGTGGAGCCGCGGAACGAGCAGTGCCGCGTGCTGAAGTTGCTCCCCCGCGTCCGGCTTGCCACGCGAACCGCGCCTCGACTTCTTCATTGGCGCGAAGGCGAGCGAGCGTGTAGGTTCCCGGTCCGGAGCTTCGGGCGTCAGGGAACGGAAGGCCGAGGCCCATGGCGCCAGGCGCTGGCCGCAGCGGACCTGGTCGCCGAAAGATCCCGCACCGCGCAGCCCGCACCTTGGGAGTCGGGCAGCGGTGACGCCGGGGCGAGCAGAGAAACGCCGCCCACCGGCAGCCAGCAGGCGAGCGCGTTCTGATCCGCGCGAGCGATGCACCGTGAAAGGATCACGGCCATCGCCCCGGAAGCGCTCACCGGTTTCACCGCGCAGCATCGTGGCCAACTCACTCCACGCTGTGCACAGGTCCACCCCGGCGCACCACGAGTGCGCGCCGGAAGGAAAGTCATGAGACCACGACGTCGCCGTCCCCGCGGCATGCGTCCGCAGGGACCGCCCGCCCAGGGCGCATCACCTGAAGCGATGCCATTCGACGCACCAGCGTCCCCTTACGGAGGGGGCTCCTCCGACGATTACTCGCCGCCGCCGCCCAGCTACGGCAGCCCACCGCCCGGCGATCCGCCGATCGACGGTCCGATGAGCGGACCGCCTTCGGCCGCGCCCATGGGTGGGACTCCGGGAGGCTATGACGCCACCGGGGGTGGCGGGGGCACGTTCCAGAACGGCTCACCCGGCATGGGCTACGACCCACGCTATGAGCGACAGGGCCGCCGGCGCAGGCGCAGGCCGCGCGGCGGAAGACCACAAGGCATGAATCAGCAACCGCAACCGCAGCAACAGCAGGGCGGCTACCCGCAGCAGTACCAGGGCGGCCGGCGAGGACGCCGCGGGCGTCGCGACAATGTCGGCGGTGGCGGCAATCGCCCGAACCGCCCCCAGCGACCCGGGCTTGAGATCCTGAAGGAGCTCCAGCAGGCGGGTGCCGCACTCGATCCCACCGAGCGCCTGGTGATGGAGCTGCCGCCGGGCCAGGGCAATCCGCCGTACGGCGATCGCACCACCGGTCGCGCGATCGACCTGATCGCCCCCCTCGGCCGCGGCCAGCGCTGCCTCCTGGTGGCGCCGCCCAAGGCGGGCAAGACCCGCATCCTCCAGGCCATCGCCGCCTCGGTCGCGCACAATCACCCCGAGGTGAAGGTGTACGCGCTGCTCGTGGACGAGCGGCCCGAGGAGGTCACCGACTTCAAGCGCAACACGCCGGCCGAAGTGATCGCCGCCTCGAGCGACATGAGCGTGGACGAGCACATCGAGACGACCGAGCTGGGCATGCAGAAGGTGGCGCGAGAAGTGCTCGAGGGGAAGGACGTGCTGCTCCTGCTCGACTCGATCACGCGGCTCGCCCGTGCCTACAACGCCGCCGCCGGCAACGGCGGGCGGACGATGTCGGGCGGTCTCGACTCCAACGCCATGCAGTCGCCGCGGCAGATCTTCGGCGCGGCGCGGAAGATCGAGAACGGCGGGTCACTGACCATCATCGGCACCGCGCTCGTCGACACCGGCTCGCGCATGGACCAGATCATCTTCGAGGAGTTCAAGGGCACCGGGAACTCCGAGATCTTCCTCTCCCGCGAGCTCGCCGAGCGCCGCATCTACCCCGCGATCGACATCCCGAAGAGCGGCACGCGCAAGGAGGAGAAGCTGATCCCGCCGAACCAGCTCTCCACGTTCCAGGCGCTGCGCAGGATCCTCGTGCAGATGCCGCCGCAGGAGGCGATGCTGAAGCTCGTCGACCGGCTGAACCGCACCAAGACGAACGACGAGTTCTACAACCTGGTGAGGGTCGGCGAGAGCTAGAGGGCCTGCCAGCGAACCAAGGCGACGACGGAGCAGTGGGGGCGATATCGCATCGCTCCCGTGCAGCGCGCGAGGCCGGGCTCACGGCCCCGCACACGGCAAGGATGCATGAACGGCCATCGGAGACGAGGCTCGTCATGCGACGCACGTCGGCCTTCTGCGCACACATCGCCCTGTTCGCCCTCGTGGCGGCCGCGTTCGCGCGTGTCGCGCTGTCCCAGCCCGTGGATGCCACGTGGGAGCGACTCGGTGGCCCGATGGACCCGCCGCCGGCGTTCGCGCACCAGGTCCTGCGCGACCCGGCTCGCCATCGACTGCTGCTCCTGGACGGTGGGCCGCTGGACGAGATCTGGGAGATGCCGCTGCCCGCCACCGGGCCCACCGCGTGGCAGCGTGTCGTCGTCGATGGCACCAACCCGGGGCGGCGCTGGGGCTTCTCGGCAGTCTACGACCCTCTGCAAGACCGCGTGATCCTGTTCGGGGGCACGACGTACGACCCGGTGCTCCTGCACGAGCGCTACTGCAACGACGTCTGGTCGCTGTCGCTCGAGGGCGCGCCGGCATGGACGGAGATCGTGACAAGCGGGACGCCGCCGTCCGAACGGACCGGTGCGGTGGCCGTGTTCGACCCCGTGCGGGACCGATTGATCCTGTTCGGCGGGTACACGAGCGGCAGCGGCCTCGACGAAACGTGGAG
>DASTHG010000217.1:0-7931 GCA_035718325.1 Gemmatimonadales bacterium
CGTCCTGGTGATCGTCTCCACGTGGGTGCTGACCTGGGTCTACGTCCGCTGGGCGAATACGAAGTACGACGCCGAGCTGCACCGGCTGCGGAATTAGCGTGCTCTTGCTCCTCCAGACCGCCGCAGCGGCTGCTCCGGCAACCCAGATCGGCGAGCCGAACCGCGTTGCCATGGCGTTCTTCTTCCTCTTCATCGCGACCACGCTTGGGATCACGTACTGGGCGGCGCGCCGCACCCGTACCACGGAACACTTCTACGCGGCAGGGCGCATCATCGGGCCGCGCCAGAACGGTTTTGCTCTGGCCGGCGACTACATGAGCGCCGCGTCGTTCCTCGGAATCGCGGGTCTGGTGTCGACGAGCGGATTCGACGGCTTGATCTACTCAACGGGCTGGCTGGTCGGCTGGCCCGTGGTGCTGTTCCTGATCGCGGAGCCGTTGCGCAACCTCGGCCGCTACACGTTCGCCGATGTCGTGGCGACGCGGTTGGCGCAGACCCCCGTGCGTCTCGCGGCCGCGCTGGGCACGCTGGCGACGGTGACGTTCTATCTGATCGCCCAGATGGTGGGGGCGGGCAGTCTCATCAAGCTGATGTTCGGTATCCGCTACGAGGTGGCGATCGCGATCGTCGGCGTGGCGATGATCGCCTACGTCCTGTTCGGCGGCATGATCGCCACGACGTGGGTACAGATCGTCAAAGCCGTCCTGCTGCTCGGCGGAGCGGCGATTTTGGCGCTGATGGTGCTGGCGCAATTCGGCTTCAACCCGGCGGCACTCTTCGCCGCCGCGGCGCAGAAGTACGGCGAGGCGGTGTTGGCGCCGGGGAAGCTCGTCTCGAAGCCGCTCGACGCGATTTCGCTCGGGATGGCGCTGATGTTCGGCACCGCAGGTCTGCCGCACATCCTGATGCGGTTCTATACGGTGCCCGATGCCACCGCCGCCCGGAAATCGGTGTTCTGGGCCACCGGGCTGATCGGCTCCTTCTACTTGTTGACCTTCATCCTCGGCTTCGGCGCCATGGTACTCGTGGGCCCAGACGTCATCAAGGGGGTCGAGTCGGGTGGCAACATGGCTGCGCCGTTGCTCGCCGAGCACCTCGGCGGCACGCCGTTCCTGGGGTTCATCGCCGCCGTGGCGTTCGCGACCATCCTCGCTGTCGTTGCCGGGTTGACCCTGTCGGGCGCCGCAGCGCTGTCCCACGATCTGTGGGTGAGCGTGGTGCGCAAAGGGCACGCGAGTCCCCAGGAACAATTGAAGGTCGCCCGGCTGGCGACGGTGCTGCTCGGGATCGTCGCGGTGCTCCTGGGCATCAGCTTCAAGGGACAGAACGTGGCATTCATGGTCGGGTTGGCGTTCGCGATCGCCGCCAGCGCCAATTTCCCGGCGCTCGTGCTCTCGATGTTCTGGCGGCGCTGCAGCACCTCGGGCGCGGTGGCGAGCATGCTGACGGGTACCGTGACCACGCTCCTGCTGATCTATCTCTCGCCCACGGTGCAGATCGACATTCTGAAGCACACCGCCGCCTGGTTCCCGCTCAAGAACCCGGCGCTCGTCACGATCCCGCTCTCGTTTGCGGTAGGCGTGGTGGTCTCGCTCGCGTTCCCCGAACCGCAAGGCGACCAGGGCTACGAGTACGAGCGGCGCATGCTACTCGGGGCTGCGAGCGAATAAGTGCTCGCGGTTGCTGTTCCGGTTCTCGCCACGCTACTCCAATGTCCTGACGGCTCCGCCCCGCCGTGCGGTCGTCCGGCCGTGCGGGCTCCGGCCCCCAATAGCGTCGCCGTTCTATATTTCGAACCTCGCGACACCGTCGACGCCTATCTCGCCGATGGTCTGACGGTCGACGTCGCCACGCTGCTCGGCAACGTCCCGAGTGTGCAAGTGAAGCCGCCCGGCGTGGTACGACGAGCCCAACGCGCAACACCACAAGATTTTCCGGCTATCGCCCGCGCCTTGAGCGTTCGCTACCTCGTGGACGGCTCGGTGAGGCGCGCCGGCGCCCGGCTGCACGTGACGGTGCGTCTCGTAATTGCTGGAACGACGGTGTCAGCCTGGGGCGAGATATTGGACCGGACGCCCGACGAATTCCCGACGCTCCCATCCGTCATTGCGCGCGACGTGGCCAGTCGGATCGCCGGAACGTCAGCGGCAGCGACAGCGCAACCAGCGGCGCCCCGCACGCCAAGCCCTGGGGCGTACGACCATTTCCTGCGTGGGAATTTCTTCCTCGCGCTCCGGACACCGGAAGGAATCACTCGCGCCATTGCCGAGTACCGCGAAGCCGAGCGACTCGACTCCGGATTCGCGGCTGCCATCGGCCGTGCCGCGTATGCCATCGCTCTCGCGCAGGCCAACTACTTCTCCATACCCGACGTGCCACCCGAGAGTGTGGCGGCGCGAGGGCTTGCGGTGGCCGACCGGGCGTTACGACGCGATTCGACGTCGTCCGATGCCTGGATGGCCCGCGGCTTTCTTCTGGCTTACGCCACTCCGCACACCCTGGCTGGCTCGATCGAGGCACTCCGGCGGGCCAACGCGATCGATCCACGGAACGCCGAAGCCCATCATCAGTATGCACAGATTCTGAACTGGCTCGGGCGATTCGACGACGCGGATCGGGAGCTGCGCACCGCGATCGAACTCGAGCCTGATCGCGTCGTCTCATACTGTGACCTGGCGCTGTGGAATCCTCGACGCGACCCGGCCGTCGTCTTGGCGTTGACGGATACCGCCGTGGCGCTCGACCCCGCGTCGTCTCTTGCCCACTGGGCTCGTGGACTTGCTCGCGCGCTCGCAGGAGACTTCCGCGGGGCGGTAGAGGACGGCGAAAGTGCGAACCGGCTGTCACCTGGCCTGCCGAATTTTGAAGGATTCCTTGCCTACGCCGCGGCGCGCTCGGGAGACACAACGCGGGCGCGGTCGCTGCTTGCGCATTGGCCTGGGCACACGGAGTTCGGCATCGCGCTCGCCATACTGGCGCTGGGGGATACCGCCGCCGTATTGGATCGATTGGAGCAATCGCCACAAAACCCGAATCGATGGGCGCTAATGTTGCAACCCGAATTCGACCCATTGCACGGGAACACGCGATACGAGCGGTTGTTGGCGACTCTGCGACCGCTGGAAGCGGTCGGACCGTGAGGAACCTGCTCCCGCTCGCCATCGTGCTGGCGTTGCACGCCCCGCTGCGAGCCCAGTGCCCGAACGGGTCTCCGCCGCCTTGCCGGCAGGCCACTGCACGCCCCACACCCGCGCGGTCCCTGGCGGTTCTCTACTTCCAAGATCTCACCCGTGACACCGCTACGACGGCCATCTCCGATGGTCTATCCGAAGAGATCATCGCGCGGCTGTCGCAAGTACCCGGCCTCCGCGTCGCCAGTCGCTACGCGTCGCTGAGATACCGCGGCCGAGCCTCCGATCCCCGACAGGTCGGGCGTGAGCTGGGTGTCCGCTATGTGCTGGACGGGACGCTGCGGCGCGACGCCCGGGGGCTGCGCATCGTCCTCGCCATCACCGATGCCGCAGGCGGCTTCAACGTGTGGGGGCAGACGTACGAACGGCGCCTGGATGAGATCTTCTCGGTGGAAGACTCCGTCGCGGTCGCAGTGGCCGAGGTGGTGCTCGGTCGGCTCAGCAGTGGCGAACGGGCGCCTCTCACGCCGCCGCCCGTGTCGGCCAGCACGGATGCGTATCAGGCCTACCTGCGGGGGCGCGTGGCGATCCGCGGGCGCACCGCCGCTGCTGCGGGGACGGCGGTCGCCGCGTACCGTGAGGCGATCGTCCTGGATCCCCGATTCGCGCGGGCCTGGGCGGGACTTGCCCACGCGCTGTCGCTGGCGCGGGATTGGGGGTGGGGCGTCGCCGGAATCCCTCCTGACAGCCTTCAGGCGCTCTCGGTATTCGCCGCCCAACAGGCGGTGCGACTCGACTCGACCAGCTCCGACTCGTGGCTCTCGGCCGCCATGGCCGAGCGTGCCGCCGACGTCCGCCGGGCGCTCGCGCTCCACCAACGGGCGGTGGCGCTCGACTCGGGGAGTGTGGAGGCAATTCATCAATTGGCCTGGGGATATCTCGCCAACGGTGAGCTCGACAGCGCCATCGCGTTGGAGCGTCAGGCGATGGCGCACGATCCGTACTATGCGTTTACGTATGCCGGGCTCGGTCAGATGCTCGACCTCTCTGGCCGGCCGGCGGAGGGACTGGCAATTCTGGCGCAAGGCATCGTGGTGGATTCGGCGAACGCTCCGTTGTACTGGCGCCAGGCGGATGTGCTGCTTGGCCTCGGCCGGGTCGCCGAAGCGCGCGTCGCGGCCGGTCGAGCGGCGACCCTGGGGTTCGATTCCCTGGCGGTGCGGGTGATGGCGGCGATCCTGAGGCTGCGCGAAGGAGACACCGCACTCGCACGCGCCGAGCTTCCCGCATTGGAGCGCTCTGCGACCGCCAACGTGGCGCAGGCGTGCGGCGGGCTGGCCTTCTCGGCGTGCGGTCTCCTCTCGGGGCTCTACGCGCAGTTGGGTGACGTGGACGGCGTGTTGCGTTGGGGCGGTCGGGTACCGCGGTGGCCGCATCTTTTCTTCGCGCAGTTGTTCAGCCGGCACTGGCTCTGGGAGCCGGTCCGCGGCGACGCCCGCTTCCGGGCGTTCCTCGTCTCGTTGCAGGGATAGTTGGCGCGGCGGCAGATCGACGCCTGGGCGGCATGGCCCCTCGGAAGGTGGACTGCACCGGCCCCAGAGTTCTGAGGTCGACAGCACTCGCCCCGCCAACGCCCGAGGATTGACCGAACGGCCACGTCCTGAGTACGCTCCAAGGCTATGTCTGGCGACTCGCTCATCGTTCGCGGTGCACGCGAACACAATCTCAAAAACATCACCGTCGAGATCCCCCGCAATACGCTGACCGTCTTCACGGGGCTCTCCGGGTCCGGCAAATCGTCCCTCGCCTTCGATACGATTTACGCCGAAGGGCAGCGGCGCTACGTCGAATCGCTCTCGGCTTACGCCCGGCAGTTCCTCGGCCTGATGGAAAAACCGGACGTCGACGCGATCGAGGGACTCTCCCCCGCGATCTCGATCGAGCAGAAGACCGCCGGCGCCAACCCGCGCTCCACCGTCGGCACGATCACCGAGATCTACGACTACCTGCGGCTGCTCTGGGCCCGTACCGGCACGCCGCATTGTCCCAATGACGGCTCGCCGATCGAGCGCCAGACCGCATCGCAGATCACCGAGCAGGTACTCGGTTGGCCTGATGGGACGAAGATCGAGGTGCTGGCACCACTGGTGCGCGGCCGCAAGGGCGAGTTCCGCGACCTCTTCGAGGGGGCGAAGAAGCAGGGATTCGTGCGCGTCCGCGTCGACGGCGAGGTCCACGATCTCGCGGCTGTGCCGAAGCTCAATCGCAGACAGAACCACGATATCGCAGTCGTCGTCGACCGGCTCGCCGTGCGGGCGGCCGATCGGTCGCGGCTGGCCGATTCGATCGAGACGGCCCTCAAGGCCGCTGAAGGTGTGGTGGAAGTCGTGCGACACGGGAATGGCGGCCCCAAACCCGTGCTCTTCTCCGAGCGCTGGGCCTGTCCCACGTGCGGGCTGTCCCTCACCGAGCTCGAGCCGCGCCAGTTCTCTTTCAACTCTCCCTTCGGGGCCTGTCCCGACTGCTCGGGGCTCGGCACCCGCCGTGAGGTAAGCGCCGATCTGGTGCTGGGTGATCCCAGCCTGTCGATCCTCGAAGGAGTGATCCTGCCCTGGGGCGAGCCCGCCGGATATTTGCGCAAGGTCGTGCTCCCGACCCTCGCGAAGGCGTTCAAGTTCGATCTCGATACGCCCTGGAAAGACATCCCGGCCGCGGCGCGTAAAGCGGTCCTGTACGGCGTTCCCGGGAAGACGCTCACGTATCAGTACCACAGCGAGCGCTGGCAGGGATCGTACGAGTCGGGGTGGACGGGAGTGCTCAAGCACGTCGAGAAGCGCTACCGCGAAACCGCGTCCGACAGTGTGCGCGAGCAGCTCGAGGAGTTCATGGTCGAGCAGCCGTGTCCCGCCTGCGGCGGGCGGCGGCTGAAGCCCGAAAGCCTCTCGGTGGTGGTCCACGGCAAGAACATCGGCGAGGTCGTGATGCTCTCCATCACCGACGCCCTCGAGTTCTTCCAGGGGCTGCCCCTCAAGCGCAACGGCGGCCGCGGACTCGATCCGGAGATCGCGAAGCCGATCCTCAAGGAAGTGATCGATCGGTTGCGCTTCCTGAAAAACGTCGGCCTCGACTATCTCACGTTGGAGCGCTCGGCGGCGACGCTCTCGGGCGGCGAGGCGCAGCGCATCCGGCTCGCGACCCAGATCGGGAGCCGGCTCGTAGGCGTGTTGTACATCCTCGATGAGCCGTCCATCGGACTGCACCAGCGCGACAACGCCCGGTTGCTCGAAACGCTGCACGAGCTGCGCGACCTCGGCAATACCGTACTGGTCGTGGAGCACGACGAAGAAACGATTCGCGCCGCCGACGAAATCGTGGATCTCGGCCCCCGCGCCGGCCGCCACGGCGGGGAAGTGGTCGTGGCGGGGAAATTGGCGACGGTGTTGCAGCATCCCGATTCGCTGACGGCGCGCTACCTGCGCGGCGAGCTGCGGATCCCGCTGCCGCCCGAGCGCCGGCTCGCCGATGGCGAGCGCGTGCTGCGCGTCGTAGGCGCCAGACAGCACAACCTGAAAGACCTCACGGTCACGCTGCCGCTCGGCCTGTTCGTCGCCGTCACCGGTGTCTCCGGCTCGGGCAAGTCCACGCTCGTGACCGACATCCTGTACCGGGCTCTGGCGCGGCACTTCTACCGGGCGAAGGTCATGCCGGGCGCCCATCAGCGGATCGAAGGGCTGGAGCACATCGACAAGGTGATCGACATCGATCAGAGCCCCATCGGCCGCACCCCCCGGTCCAACCCGGCGACCTATACGGGACTCTTCACCCCGATCCGCGAGCTGTACACGTTCCTTCCCGAATCGAAGCTGCGCGGTTATGGACCGGGGCGGTTCTCCTTCAACGTGAAGGGGGGACGGTGCGAGGCGTGCCAGGGGGATGGTCTGGTGAAAGTGGAGATGCACTTTCTCCCCGACGTCTACGTCCCCTGCGAGGTGTGCAAGGGACGGCGCTATAACCGCGAAACGCTGGAAGTGCGCTATAAAGGAAAGAGCATCGCCGACGTGCTCGATCTGACCGTCGCGGACGGCCTCGACTTCTTCGAAGCGCAGCCGCGGATCCGTACGAAACTGGAACTGCTGAATGACGTAGGACTCGGGTACATCCACCTGGGTCAGTCGGCGACGACCCTGTCCGGGGGCGAGGCCCAGCGCGTCAAACTCGCGACCGAGCTCTCCAAGCGGGATACCGGCCGCACGCTGTACATCCTGGACGAACCGACGACCGGCCTCCACTTCGAGGACGTGCGCCTGCTGCTCGAGGTGCTGCACCGGCTGGTGGACAAGGGCAACACGGTGGTGGTGATCGAGCACAATCTCGACGTCCTCAAGACCGCCGATTGGGTGATCGATCTCGGGCCCGAAGGGGGCGACGCCGGCGGCCGCATCGTGGCGCAGGGCAGTCCGGAGCAGGTGGCGCGGATCAAGGAGTCGCACACCGGCCGCTTCTTGCGCAAAGTGCTGCGGGCGGAAGACTAAGTAAGGAAGGCGGAGGTCCGGGCATGAATCACGACTGGGCGGTGGCGATCGTGTTCAGCGTCGTCTCCTTGTCGGCCGGCGCGGCGATCGTGTTGCGCGGACCGGTGGGCAAGGCGCTGGCGCAGTGGATCGCGAGCTGGTCGACGCCGGAGCACAAGGCCCTGGAAGCGCAGGTGGCCGTGGCGTACGCGCCCAAGCGGAAGGGCGCCGATAGCGCCGAGCTGGGGGAGCTGCGGGCCGAGGTGGACGACTTGCATCGCCAGCTGGG
>DASTHG010000218.1:0-8334 GCA_035718325.1 Gemmatimonadales bacterium
ATCGCGGGGATGGGTGGTGAGAGCGGCGGCGATCTGACGAACATCTTCCCGACGAGCGAAGTGCGTGAGGGTCGGACGTTCGGCATCCTGAAGTTGACGCTGACGACGGGGAGCTACAGCTGGCAGTTCATCGGCGTGCCGGGATCGACGTTTACCGACAACGGCACCAACAGCTGTCACTAGGCCTGACGGAAAGAGTCATGCGCACGCCGGGAGTGGGGACGACGGACGCGTTGGACGCGGGGGCGCTCGACCCGGACCAACCTGTCGGATCTATTGTCGGCCTTGCGAGGTGATGTCCAGGCCGTGCGGCCCCGCGTCCCCGCGTCCTAGCCCCACCCACGGCGCCGGGCTAAGTCGGCGAGCTGTCTCAGTGACAGCTGTTGGTGCCGCTGTCGGTAAACGTCGATCCCGGCACCCCAATGAACTGCCAGCTGTAGCTCCCCGTCGTCAACGTCAGCTTCAGGATGCCGAACGTCCGGCCCTCGCGCACTTCGCTCGTCGGGAAGATGTTCGTCAGGTCCCCGCCGCTCTCCCCACCCATCCCCGCGATGATCGTGCGAATGCCTTTGACCGGATCGGGGCTCCCATCGGGCTTCATCGGCGCGAGGCGCTCGTAGACGTGGCGATGCCCGTTGAGCACCAGGTCGACGCCCGCCGCGTAGAGGTCGTCCCACAGCGGGCGGGCGCTCGTAATCACGGCGCCGCTCGTGCCGGTCGACCCGCCGATCGACGAGTACAGCGGGTGATGCCAGTACGCCAGGGTGCACACATTGGGATGCGCCGCCAGGTCGGCCTTCAACCACAACTCCTGCGGCGAGCCCGGATCGGTGGCGATGTTGCTGTTCAGCACCACGACGTGCCACGACCCGAGATCGAAGCTGTAATAGCCCTGGCCCGCCGTACCGGCCGACGCGCCGAAGTAGGCGAAATAGGGCGCAGCCGTGGACGACACATCGTACTCATGGTTCCCAGCGGAGGGGTGCGTCCGAGACTTGAAGGCGCCCCACGTGGGGTTGTAGCAATTCTTGTAATCGTTCGTCGATCCGTTGGGATATGCGTTGTCGCCGAGCGTGAAGACGGGCACGCTCGGGATCGCGGTGATCAGCGCGGCGGTGGCGGCATCGTTGTCGTTGCCGCAGTCGGCAATGTCGCCCGCTCCGATGAACACGACCGACGCGCCAACGGCCTCGACCGTGACGGAGGCGGTCTGCGTCAACGCCACGCCACCCGCCGTCGCCGACACCGTGACGGTCCCCGTGCTCGAGGCCTTCACCGACCCGGTTGCCACGCCGCTCGCATCGGTGGCCGCTGTTGGTTGCGTCACCGACACCCCGGAGCCCGTGGCGCTCAGGTGTACGGTCGCGCCGCCCACCGGGTTGCCGAACTGATCGGTTGCCTTCACCGAGATCGTTGATGGACTATTGACGACGACCGTCGTGGGGATGGCCTGCACCGTAGACTGCGACGCGTCAATGGCGGCGGCCGTCACCGTGATCACCGGCTTCTGGTTGATGACGACCCCACTGGCAGTAGCCGTGACGGTCTTCACCCCGGCCGAAGTCGAGCTCAGCGAGCCGGACGCCACACCGCTCGCATTCGTCAATCCCGACGGCTGCACGATCGTGTTGCTGCCGCTCGCCGAGAGCGTCACCGTGACCCCCGGCAGCGGCGTGCCGCTCCCGTCCCGCACGGTCACCGTGATCGCCGACGACCCGCCGCCCGCCACGATGGAGGCCGGGGAGACGGCCACGGTCGACTGGGACGCCGACACGACGCCCGTGGACACGTTGAAAGTTCCGGAAACGGTCCCGCTGAGGCCCGTCGCAGACGCGGCGAGGGTGTAGCCCGTCGCCCCCGTGTTCACCGTCAACGCGGGAAACGTCGCCAGCCCGTTGACTGCGGCGACGGGGCCGTTCCCCGTCAAACTCGCAAGGTTTTTGTTGAGCGCCAGCGTGATCGGGTTCACGGGACTCGTCACGCGGTTCGCGAACGCGTCCCGGACCTCCACCTGCACGGTGGGTGACATCGCGACGCCGGCGATCGCGTTCGACGGTTGCACGACGAACGCCAGGCCCACCGGCCCCGCGGCCACAACGGCGACGGTATCGACTCGGTCGATCCCCGTCCCGTCGATCGTCGCCGATACGATTTTCGTCTCCGCCACCGTCGAGCGCAGCGTTCCTTTCGCGATGCCGTTCGCGTCGGTCACCGCCGGCTGGCCGAACACGTTCGCCGACCCGGTCGCAGCGAGCACCACAGGGACGCCCGGAATCACATTCCCCTGATCGTCCTTGGCGGCGATGGTAAAGGTGTCCGCGCTCGCCCCGGTGCTTGCGGTGATCGTGCCCGTCGCCGCGACGATCGTGGATTGTGAAACCGAGACTTCGCCCGGCACCACCGTCACCGTCGTCGTCGCAGTCACGGGCAGGCCGTTGACCGTCGCCGACACGGTCTTCGTGCCGACGAGCGTCGAGCTCAGTGACCCCGTCGCCACGCCACCGGCGTTCGTCGAGCCGGCGGGCTGCACGACGGTGTTCCCGCCCCCCGTTGCGGACAGGACTACGGTCGCACCACTCACCCCGTTGCCGAACGCGTCCTTCGCGGTAACCGTGATCGTCGACGTAAACCCGCCGTTGCTGGCCGCGATGCTCGCCGGTGCGGCAGCGATGGTCGTCTGGGCGCCGGTCGCCGCCGCCGAGTTGACCGTCACCGTCGCCTGCTGGGTAATCGCGATGCCGTTGACGGTAGCCGTGATCGTTTTGTCGCCCGACGCCGTCGAGCTGATGGTCCCGTTGGCCGTGCCGGCGGCGCTGGTAACGCCCGCCGGTTGCACGAGCGTATTGCCGCCCCCGGTGGCCACCAGTTGTACCGTGGCTCCGCTGATCGGATTGCCGGCGGCATCCCGTGCCGTCACCGTGATCGTCGCGGCGTTCGCTCCGTTGCTTGCCGTGATCGGGGAAGGCGACGCGGTCACCGTCGTCTTGGCGGCCGACACAACACCCGGCGTGATGGTAAAGGTGGCGGATTTCGCCGCGGTCACCCCCGTCGCCGTCGCGCCGAGGGTATAGCCGACTCCGGGTTTGTCGATTGCGAGGTCGTTGAAGCTTGCTACGCCGGCCACAGCAGCCTCGCTCAACGTCCCACTCAAGCTCCCACCGCTCGGGTTGTCGACAATTGCTACCGTGACCGTGCCCGTGAAACTGCTACTCACGTTTCCGAATTGGTCTTTCGCGGTCACGGTGACCGGGGGCGCAATCGTGCCTCCCCCCGCCGTGGCGCTCGGCTGCACGGTGAACGCCAACGCGCCGCCGCTGGCCGGATTGACGGTCAGCGTATCAGTCTGGGTCAGGGCAACCGGACCTGCCGTCGCCGAGATGATCTTCACCTCGGACACGGTCGAGCTCAGAATCCCCGAGGCGACGCCGGCGGCGCTCGTCTGCCCGGACGGCTGCGTGAGCGCATTCCCGCTCCCAGTCGCTGCCAACGCCACCGTCACGCCTGGAACCGGGTTGCCGAGGGCATCGCGCACCGTGACCGTGATCGTCGTAGCGCTCGAGCCAGTGCTGGCAGTGATTGAAGTGGGTGCAGCTCCCACGGTCGACTGGGTAGCCGAGACAGCGCCGGGGTTGATATTGAACGGCGCGGAGGTTCCCGTGGTCATTCCCGTCGCGACCGCGCTGAGCACGTAGCCGGCTGCCGACTTGTCGATGCGCAGATCGTTGAACTGCGCCACGCCGGCCACCGCCGGCTTGGCCAGCGTCCCGCCCAATGTGCCGCCGCCGGGATTGTTGGCGATTGCGAGCGTCACCATCCCGGTGAAGCCGGTGCTGACGTTGCCGAATGGGTCCTTCGCAGTCACCTCGACCGCCGGAGCGATCGCCGCCCCGGCTCCCGCCGCGCTGGGCTGTACGGTGAAGAACAGCGCGCCACCATTGGCGGGCGTGACGGTCACGGTGTCGGTTTGCGCAAGAGACAACGTGCCCGCTTTCGCCGAGACGATCTTCGACTCCGAGATCGTCGCGCTCAGCGACGCCAGAGCCACGCCGGCAGCGTTGGTGGGAGCTGCCGGTTGGATCAGGTTGTCGCCTGATCCTGTCGCAGCGACCGTCACGTTGACGCCCGGAACGGGATTGCCGTAGGCGTCGCGCACGGTTGCGGTGATCGTCGCCGCGCTGGACCCTGTGCTCGAGATGATCGTCGTCGGCGAGACGGTCAGTGTCGAGACCGTCGCGGAGGGCGTCGCCGGGCCGACGGCGAAGCTCGTCGACGTGCCGGACGGCAGTGACGTCGTTGTCGCGGTCAGGGTGTAGCCGGCTCCGGCTCGGTCGATGCTCAGGTCGGCGAAGCTGGCGATGCCATTCAGCGCAAGCACTCGCTTGGTACCCGAAAGCGTCCCTCCGACCGGGTTCGACCCGAAGACGATGCCGATGGAGTCCGCGAACGACGGCACGGTATTGCCGAACTGATCCGCCGCGGCCACCTGCACGGCCGGCGCGATGGCGCTGCCGGCCACGGCCGTGGACGGCGCGGCGGTGAACACCAGTTTGACCGCTTGGGCCGGCGAGATCGTCACCGGCGGGCTCGCGGATGTCGCGAGCGAACCCGATGCCGCCTGGAAGGTGTAGCCCGAGCCGCTCTTGTCGATGTGCAGATCCGCGAACGTCGCGATACCGCCACCGGCGGCGATCGTGGTCGTCCCCATCAGCGTGCCGCCACTGGGGTTCGTCCCGAGCGAGATCGTCACGTTGCCGGCGAACCCGGTCGCGACGTTCCCGCCGACATCGCGAGCGGTCACCACGATCGGAGGCGTGATCACGACACCGGCCACGAGTGCAGTGGGCAGACCGGTGAAGGAGAGCTGGGACGCGGCTCCGGCCGTGACGGTCACGGACGCCGTGCCGGCGATCCCGTCGACCTTCGCCATGATCGTCGCAGAACCGAGGGAGATCCCGCTGGCGACCCCGCTCGAGCTTACGGTGGCTACACCCGAGTCGGAGCTCGACCAGGTCACGCTGCGGCCGCTCAGCGGATTGCCATTGGCATCCTGCGGCGTGGCCGTGAGCTGCAGTGTTGATCCGACTGGAAGTGGTGAGGTCAGAGGTGCGACGGCAACCGAGGCGACCGTCTTAGGGGGCCCGGCATTGTCGGCCGTGCAAGCGGCCAGCAGTGACGCGATCACCATGGCGCGGCGGGGGTAGCCGGACCGGAGATACCGCGCAAACAAACCTGCCACCTCACCCTCGATCGATGGCTGTGGTATGCGTGCAACAGTTACATGGGATTCCGCTAATACAGAAGCAAATTCCAGACCCTAGTGGCAGCTCCCTGAGCCCGAATCCGTGTAGGTCCCGGCTTGTGGAAATCCTTGGGCGGGGAGGAAGTCCCAACGGTACGAGGTGGGATAGAGGGTCAGACGCAACACCCCACGCGAGAAGTTGGCGGCGTCGCTCGCTTCGACGTTGGCCGGGGTGTTGGGGAAGTTGCCGTGGGTCTCGCCGCCGCCGGTGCCGACGATGAATTCGCGGATGCCCGCGCTCGTGGCGTTGCCGAGCGAGTCCTGCGCAGCGAAGCGCTCATAGAGGTGATCGTGGCCGTTGATGACCACCTCGGCACCCGCATTCTCGAGCGCCTGCCACAGGCGCCGCACGCGGGTGCCGGCGCCGCCCGACGATCCCGACGTAAACAGCGGCCGGTGCCACAGCGCGAGCACGCACTGGTTCGTCCGTCCGGCGAGGTCGTTCTGCAGCCACGTCAGCTGACTCGAGCCAGGACTCGTAACCCCGGAATCGCTGTTCAAGACCACGATGTGCCATGCGCCAAGGTCGTAGCTGTAGTACCCGAATCCGTTTGCCAGCGGATCGGCAGTCGCCGCGCCGAAGTAACTGACATAGGGAGCTGCGGTCCCCGAGCTGTCGTACTCGTGGTTCCCCACCACCGGTCGCGTGCGCGCCTTGTGCCGGCCCCACGTCGGATCGTAGCAGGACGCGAAGTTCGTCGTCGTGCCGTTGGGGTAGGCGTTGTCGCCGTCGGCAAACACGATGCCGGGAATCGTGTCGAGCTGGTTGGCCGTCGCATCGTCCTTGATCGAGTTGCAATCGGCGATGTCCCCGGCGCCGACCAACACCGGCATCACCGCGACGCCGGGCGTCTGCGAGAGGCCGATCCCGCCGGCGGTCGCCGACAACGTCTTGTTCTCCACGACGGACACGTTGTAGCTGGTGGTGAACGTGCCTGTGGCGTCGGTCGTGCCCGAGCCCGACGGCGTGAAGACGTTTCCTGCGCCGTTCGCCGAAACCACGACCGGCGACCCCACGATCCGGTTGCCGAACTGATCCTTCACCGTGACGGTGACCGTCGAGGTCTGGAAGGCCGGATTGCAGGACGTCGTGCACTGCCCCACCGTATCGGCGGAGCTGACCAGAGTCGAGAGGCCCACATCGACCCCATCCGCTGATACCGTGAACCCCGAGCTGGTCGCGCCCGTCAGGCCGCTCGCGGTCGCCGCGAGGGTGTAGCCTGCTCCGCTCTTGTCGATGCTCAAACCCAAGAACGTCGCGACGCCGCTGAGCGCAGCATGGGACGTCGTACCAGAGAGCGTACCGCCACCGGCGTTCGTGCCGATCGCAATGCCTACCGTATTGCTCGCCGTTATCACCCGGTTACCTCCGGCGTCGCGCACTTCCACCTTCACGGCGGGCGTGATCCCTATGCCGGCGGTCACGCCACTCGGCTGCACCAGGTACCCGAGCTCTGCCGCAGCGCCGACCGCGATCGTGAACGTGGGAGACGTGGTACCCGTCAAGCCGCTCGCCGCTGCAGCGAGCCGATAGCCGCTCGCCGCGCTGTCGATGCTCAGATTGGCGAACGTCGCGATGCCGCCGGCAGCGCCCACCACCGTGGTTCCGGAGAGCGTCCCCGACTTGGGATTGGTGGCCAACGAGATCGTGACCGTATTTCCGGCGCTGGTGACCCGATTGCCGCCCGCATCCTGCACCTCGACCTCGATCGCCGGCGCGATCGCGACGCCTCCGGAGCCGTTGGACGGCGCAACATGGAAGCCGAGCTTCGCTGCCTGCCCGACGGTGATGTTGAAGGCACTCGATGTCGCACCGGTCAGTCCCGATGCGCTCGCGTCCAGCGTGTACCCGGTCCCGGCGCTGTCGATACTGATCCCAGTGAACGTCGCGACTCCATTCACCGCGGCGACCGTCTTGGTGCCGGCCAACGTGCCGGCATGAACGTTCGTGCCGATGGCGAGCGTTACGCTGTTCGTCGCCCCGGACACCCGGTTCCCGCCGACATCCTGGATCTCGACTTGCACCGCGGGCGAAATCGCCGCCCCGCCGGCGGCCGTGGTCGGTTGCACGAAGAAGCCAACCTTGGTGGCCGTACCGACGGAGATGTCGAACGCCGGCGACGTGGCCGGTGTGAGACCGGTCGATGACGCGATGAGGGTATAGCCGCTCCCCGCGTTGTTGATGCTGAGCCCGGAGAACGTGGCCAGCCCGCTCGCCGCGGCATGCGACGTCGTGCCGGAAAGCGTGCCGCTCGACGGATTGTTGCCGATCGCCAGCGACACCGTCGCACCGGACGACGTCACTCGATTGCCGCCGGCGTCGCGCACCTCGACCTGGATATCGGGGCTGATCGGCTGGCCCGGCACGGTGTTCGACGGCGGCACCAGGAATCCGACTTTCACCGCCGCCCCCACCGTGATCGTGAACGGCGTGGAGGTCGCGCCGCCAAGCCCCCCCGTGCTCGCGGCCAGCGTGTATCCGGCTCCTGCGCTATCGACGCTCAAGTCGTTGAACGTGGCGACGCCGCTTACCGCGGAGCGTGCCGTCGTTCCCGACAACGTCGCAGCGTTCGCGTTCGTCCCGAAGGCCAGCGCGATGGAGTTGACGGCGGTCGTGACACGGTTCCCGCCGGCGTCCTGGACTTCGACCTGTACATTCGCCAACGTCGCGCCACCGGTCGTTCCGCTCGGCTGGGCGAAGAATGCCAGCTGCGTCGCAGACCCGACGACGATATTGAACGCGCTCGACGTCGTCCCCGACAGACCCGTTGCCGCAGCGCTTAACGTGTACCCGGTGCCGATCTTGTCGATGTGCAAATTCGAAAAGGTCGCGACTCCTGCCACAGCGGACGCGCTCAGCGTTCCCGAAAGCGTACCGCCACCGGCGTTGTTCGCGATCGTCATAGTGACCGACCCGGTAAAGCTCGAAGCGGTGTTCCCCTGCGCATCACGAGCGGTCACGGTGACCGGCGCAATCGCGGCGGTCGCCGTCGTGTTGGATGGTTGCCCGGTAACGCTCAGCTGAGTAGCGATTC
>DASTHG010000219.1:0-6553 GCA_035718325.1 Gemmatimonadales bacterium
AAGTACCGCTGAAGCAGGAGCTGGATTTCATCCGCAGCTATCTCGAGATCGAACAGATCCGCTTCCGCGACCGGCTCCAGGTGACGATTCACGCCGATCCCGACGTGTTGGACGCCAAAGTGCCGCACCTGATCCTGCAACCCCTGGTCGAGAACGCGATTCGCCACGGCATCGCTCCACACCTGTTCGCCAGCACCGTGACGGTCGCGGCGCGCCGCGCGAATGGCCGGCTCGAGCTCGTGGTGCGCGACGACGGGCCGGGCGCCGGCTCGGGCGATACGGCGCGTCCCGGGATCGGGCTCACCAACACGCGCGCCCGGCTGACGCGGCTGTACGGAGACGATTTCGGCCTCGCCGTCGAAAACGCCGCCGGAGGCGGGCTCGAGGCTCGCATCGAGCTGCCCTTCGCGCTCGCCCCCGTCGACTGGGTCGGCGAAGCATGACGACCGTACGCACGGGCATCCGCGCGCTTATCGTCGACGACGAACCGGCCGCCCGGGACGCGATCCGCTCGCTGCTCGCCGGCGATACGGACATTCACGTCGTGGGCGAGTGCGCCGACGGCCGCACCGCGCTGCGGGCGATCGCCAGCACCTCCCCGGACCTCTTGTTCCTCGATGTGCAGATGCCGGAGATGGACGGGTTCACGATGCTGCGCCAGCTGGACCCGGCGCAGCTCCCGGTCGTCGTCTTCGTCACCGCCTTCGATCAGTATGCCCTGCGAGCGTTCGACGTTCATGCCACCGATTATCTGCTGAAACCGTTCGACGACGACCGCTTCCGCGATGCGGTGTCACGCGCCAAGCAGAGCGTGCGCGCCGGACAGCTGGGACGACTGAGCGAGGAGCTGCGGGCGCTGCTCGACGGTGTCGGGCCAGCGGCCCCGACGTCGCGGACCGCCGCCCCCGGCGGACCGTATTTGAAGCGCCTGGTGATCAAGTCGGGCGGACGCGTCACGCTGCTCAACGTCCGCGACATCGACTGGATCGAAGCGGAGGGAGACTACGTCAAGATCCACGTCGCCAAGGTGTGGCACCTGCTGCGCGAGACGATGAAGCGGCTCGAGGCCCAGTTCGACCCGGCACGCTTCGTCCGGATCCATCGTTCCACGATCGTCAATGTCGAGCGCATCAAGGAGCTGCAGCCGTACTTCCGCGGCGAGTACGTCGTCATTCTGCAGGACGGCAAGAGCCTCAAGCTGTCGCGCGGCTACAAGGAGCACCTCGAATCGGTCCTCGGACGGAAATTCTAGTAGCTCACCCTTTCACCACCGGACCGCATCATGCAGCAACCCCTGCGTTTCCTCGCGCCGCTCGTGTTCATGTGCTCGTGCTCCCCTTCCCAGCGCGCGGCGGACGTCGCGCAGACGCGCAGTGCGCTGCAGGACGCCGACCGCGCGTTCAACCAGGCAACGGCCCAGCGGCGCGCCGAGGGATGGATGCAATTCATGGCACCGGATGGCGCGCTCATCCGGCCCGCCGGCACGCTCACCGGTCCCGCCGTCCGCGACGCCATCATGCGGATGTTCTCCGACACCTCCTTCTCTTTGACGTGGGAGCCCGTGCAGGCCGATGCCGGCGCGAGCGGCGACCTCGGGTACACGATCGGGCGTTGGGAGGCCCACTACCGCAATGACAAAGGTGCGCCCGTGAGCAGCACGGGGCGCTACCTCACGATCTGGAAGCAGCAGGCCGATCGCTCGTGGAAGGTGGTGCAGGACATTGGCGTGCAGGATCCTGCCCCGGCGGCACCATGATCGTCTGTCCCCTGACGGGACCGCTGGGCCAGAAGCATCGCACAGCAACGCGCATTAGTATGATGGCATGGCCCTTCCGCACTCCTCCGGCATCGACCGCCTGGTCGACCGCAAGCCGCGCGACGACGAGATCGACGTCTTCGGGCTGACGCACAAAGGTCTCGTGCGCGAGGTGAACCAGGACAACTTCCTGATTGCCGGAATGCGCAAGCAGATGCAGATCCACCTGACGAGCCTTCCCGACCCCGACGCGATCGGTGGCAATGAACGCGTCGCGATGTTCGGCATGGTGGCCGACGGCGTGGGCGGCGGGCCCCGCGGAGAGGTAGCCAGCCGCTTCGCAGCCGAGGCGATCACGCGCTATGTCGCGGAGTCGGTGCGCTGTTACTACGCCGCCGACCTCACCGACGAAATCGCGTTCTTGCGCTCGCTCGAGGAGGGCGCCCTGCAATGCCACATGGACCTGACCAACCGGGCGCAGGACGATCCCGACCTCGAGGGCATGGCCACGACGCTCACGCTCTGGATCGGCGTGTGGCCGCGAGCGTACCTGCTGCAGGTCGGTGACAGCCGCTGCTATACGCTGCGCGACGGCGAGTTGACACAGATCTCGCGGGATCAGACCCTGGCGCAGGATCTGATCGACCAGGGGGTCTTCACGCGCGCCGATGCCGAGCATTCGCGGTTCGCCAACGTATTGGCGAGCGCGATCGGCGGTCCCGAAGCCGCGCCGATCGTCACCCGGCTGGAGCAGCGCTGGGGCGACATCGGCTTGATGTGCAGCGACGGCCTCACGAAACACGTTTCGGACGACCGAATTCGCGACCGGCTGCTGTCGATGACCTCGGCCCGCCAGGCGTGCGAGACGCTGCTCGGCGACGCACTCGACGCCGGCGGCACTGACAATATCACGATTGTCGTGGGGCGCACCATCCGGCGCGACTGATCCCCTGCCCTAGAAGCCCAGCCAGTAGTTCACCTTCAAGAGGAAGATGTTCTGGGCCGGCCCCTGAAACAGCGAGCGCGCGTCCGATCCGAAGTCGATCGCGCCCCGGTACAGGCTCGAATCGCTCTCGCGCGTCCACACGAGATACAGCGTCGCCCCGGGGTGATACTCCCAGCGCAAGACCGCGTTGCCGCGCAGTGACCGGAAGGTGAAGCTCGGATCGCCGAACTGGAAGCTCTGCGCCGGGCCCGCGCCATCCGGGTCGATCGTGATCGTGTTGGGTGATCCCGTCGCGACCGACACGGTGCCGACGTCCTGCCCGTAGGTCAGCTTCTTGAGGCCGCGCGGCGCGGCGAATTCCTTGTAGCGCGAATACGCGCCGCTGGCGATCAGCGGCTGGGCGTACAGCTCGAAGGTGAGATTGGGGGCGAAGGTGATGTTGAAGCGAGTCTCCATCGAGACGGCGTGCTGCACCAGGTCCGCGAAGACGTAGCGCGTGCCACTGAACGCGGTCGCGAAGGAGTCTCCAACGGCCTCCACGTACTGGTCGCTTCGCGAGCTGTAGTTGTAGGAAGGTCCCAACGTGAGGGTGATGTTCGAGGCGGGTCGCAGCTGCAGGCTGAGGCTCGCGGACCATTCGGGCTTGCCTTCGCTCGAGCGGTCGTAGGATCCGTTGCCGTTCACAACGACGTCCTTGCGGCGATCCGAGGACACGCCCAGCTGCCAATACTGGACTCCAGGCTTCCTCACGACGGGCCCGCCTCGCGTCAAACGATCGTCGAACGTACTGGGCCGCCCGATCCAGAAGGTCGTGAACTCCCAGTAATTCTTCAGCGTGACGTCGTAAAACGCCTGTGCCTGCCGGTCGATCAGATCCCCCTCGAAGTTGTACTTCTGCTGGCCGCCGACGATGGCGAACATCTGTCGGTACCAGTTCGTCGGTTTGGTCCACTGGCGGAAAATGTTGCCATTCATGTACGCGTAGTCGGCCGTGGACAGGAAGGCGATGTCATTGTTCTCGAATCCGGGCGTGCGGATGTTGGTGGCGACCTCCCACAACCAGTCGCCCTGCTCTCGCGCGAACCGGGCATACGCCCCGGCGCCGCGCAGCGAGGTGAGCGACGGATCGAAGTGGTTCGTCAGCAGGCCGTTCGACCCGCCGCCATGGTCGGGCCGCTGGAAATAACGCGCGCTCGACTGTTGCAGCCGCAGGATCGCCGCGGAGTCGCCCGACACGTTCGTTCCCGCGACCTGCGCCATCAGGTGAAAGTCTCGGTTGTGGAAGTACATGTCGGAGGAGAGACCGAACGACTCTGCATGGTGGCTGAGGCGATCCGATTCCACGGTGTCCGTCAGCGCGTGGTAGACCGACGTCGCCATCGCGCGCACCACGGTGGCCCCGTCCCGGAAGTCCTTCTGGACGCGGCCCACGAAGTAGTTCGTGAACGGTTGCACGGCCACGTGCGAGCGCGTGCTGTCGAACATCCATTGCACCGTGGCGTCGGCACGCCCCGTGATGGCGTCCATGGTGCCGATCGACCACCCCGACGGCGTGCGTCCCGTCAGCTTCGCGGCCCCGATGATTGTCGAGTTGCCTGGGATGTCGGCGTGCGTGACCGTATCCGCGGAGTTGGTGTAGGCGAACGCGTCGACCTGCGGTGCCCGCCCCACGCGGCGGGAATAGAACATCGAGAGGCTCGAGACGTTGGAGCAGAAGTAACAGCTCAAGCCGCCGAACCCGAAGTAGCTCGATCCTTCCACGAAGAATGGCCGCTTCTCGTCGAACGCCGTCTCGAACGCCGACAGGTTGACGACCGCGGGGTCGACTTCCACCTGGCCGAAATCGGGGTTCACCGTGGCGGTGAGCGTCAGGTTCGAGGTCACGAGATAGCGGGCGTCGGCTCCGACCCGGCCGTCCATCGCGTGCGCCTTGGCGAACGGATCGGTGGGATCGCTGATCGGAATGTTCGTGGAGCGGCCCACGACGTACGGCAGGATCTCCGCCTTCCCCGGCGCGCGGTGGATGACGAGCCCCGCGAGGTGCCCGAACCGCGGCGGACCACCGCTCTCATTCAAGTGCCAGAACGACCACTGCGACAGCTCGTTCAACCGGTTCTCCTGGCGCCAGATCTGCAGGCCCCAGGTCTGCTCCGTGGCGCTCGATGGATAGCGCAGCTGCGAAAAAGGAATGCGCAGCTCGGCCGTCCAACCCAGTGAGTCGATCGCGGTCTTCACCTCCCACACCGGGTCCCACGAATCGTCGCTTCCGCCCCCCAGGCCGTTGGCATCGCCGCGCACCCCCGAGGGGTTCACGGTGAAGAAGAGCCGGCCGATGTGATCGTGATAGGTGTCGAAGATGACTTCGAGGTAGTCGGCGTTGGCGTTGGCATCCCGCCGGACCAGCCGCGTCTGCACGCCGCGCGCTCCGGAATCGTCGTACATGCGGGCGCCGACGTAGATCGCGGCGTCGTCGTAGGCAAAGCGCACTTCCGTGCGCTGCGTGGCGGGCTTGCCTTCGTTCGGCTGGGCCTGCAGAAATCCAGTGGCGACCGGTGCCGTCTGCCACACCGCTTCATCGAGCTTACCGTCGAGATGAATCTCTTCCTTCAACGGCACTGCCCGTACTTCCGGTGGCGGTGTGGGATGGATGTTTTGCGTCCAGGCGGGGGGGGCGACGAGCAGCGCCAGCATCGGCACCAGGACGACGGATTTCGACATGGGCGACGACCAAGGCGAAAAGGATACCCAATTTGACGCCCCACCCTGAAACAAGGTTGCGACGGAGATGTCAGGACTGTGTGGCGGTCTTAACGCAGGTGGCCCGTGAGCCAGGCGGCGATCTCCTCCTGCACAGCCGCCGGCATAGTGGTGTCCTTGAGCGTCGCGTACTCCGACGGCGACCCGTCGCCGTCGGTATGCAGGAAGAGATGGTTCAGACCAGGATACACCTTGACCGTGACGTCCCGGTTGCCGCCAGCCCGAAACGCCGCCGCCAACGTGTCGGCCTGCCCCGCCGACACCTGCCGGTCGAGGGCCCCCTGGAGAATCAGGACCGGGACCCGCACCGCGCGCGCGGTGGGCAGCGGATCGTATGCGGCGAACCACCGCGTCCACGGGCTCGACTGCACCACCTGATCGACGCGCTGCGCGACCAAGGCGAGCTGCGCCCGCCGCGCCGAGTCGGGGAGATCCGGAGCGGTCTCGATCGGACGGCGGAACTGATCCACCAGGATCGCGCGACCCACTTTCCCCGGGCCGGCCAGCAGCACGATCCCAGCGAGTGTCGCATCGTCTCTGGCGACGAGGGGAGCGATTGCCCCACCCTCACTGTGCCCCAGCAGCGCGACCTTCGACACATCGGGCCGACGCCGCAGCCACGCCACCTCCTGCCGCACGTCGTCGGCGTAATCGGCGGTCGTGCCGCTCGATCCCGTGGAGCCACCCGCCCCGCGGTCGTCGAGCCGCAGCACACCGATGCCTGCCACCGCGAGCCGCTCGGCGATCACCCGGAACGGCCGGTAGGCGGGGAGCAGCGGCCAGAGATCTTCGTCGCGCGTCTGCTGCCCCGATCCGGTGATCGTGACGACGACGGGGATAGGCCGCGGCGCAGCGATCGGCAACGTGAGTGTCCCCGCGAGTGAGAAGCTGTCACCCTGGAGCGAACGCATCGGGATGCGCACGTCTTCCGCCGTGTACGGAGCGCCCGCAGGAGGGCGATAGTCGGACACGGGCCGCCGCAACCCCGCCAGCGGTGCAATCGAGTCGCGGCCGTTCCACACGTCGGCGTGCACCCGCTGCTCCGGGATATCGATGGGCCACGCTTTGCCACCGGTGGTGCGCGTCGTCGCCAC
>DASTHG010000220.1:0-2026 GCA_035718325.1 Gemmatimonadales bacterium
CCGTCCTGCCCCAACGGCGCCTTCCGCCACCGGACCCGGTTGGGCGGTGCGGATCGCCGTCAGGACGTCCTGCTCGGTGATCGGACGGGCGCGGATGTCGTTCAAGTACCCGTCGTTCGTCTCGCCGACGACCGGGTTCGCCGACCGCAGGTCCTCGTTCCCCGGCAAGCCGAGGAGGTAGGTCAGGACGGCATCGGCGGCCCGCGGAACGCACAGGGTGCAGGTGAGGACGATGGGCGACTCCAGCTCCCCCAGCTCGTTCACCTGCGTCGAGCCGGCGAGCTTCCCGAACGCGTTGCCTACGACGACAGCCGCGGGGACTTTGTCGCGAAACACATTCCCGTCGTGCGGGAGAATCGCCGTCACGCCCGTGTTGATCGAGTCGCCACGCACGATGGTGACCTGTCCGACGCGCACGCCGGCGACGTCGGTAATGGCGTCGAGCGGCCCAGGCGGGAGCACACCCACGACGATACCGAGGTCTCGGGCGCGGGGGTGGGACTGGGCGGGAAGAGTCGAAATGCAGAATGCAGAATGGAGAATGCAGAATTGTACGGCAATCCGCTTGCAGGAGATCGGGGTTTTCATTCTGCATTCCTCATTCAGCATTCTGCATTCATTGCGCGTCGCCTTCCCCGAAGCTACCATCCGCTCCGCAGACCCGCCCTTTGACAACCGAGGATCGCGTGACGGGAGTGAATGACGGGCAGGCCGCCCTCGAGCGCGGCCGCGCCGTGATGCTGGTGACGCCCCCTGCTGTGGAGCAGGCCGGTGCGATTTGGGACCTGCTTGCCTCCGACACCCCGAAGCGAGACCCCGGCGCCAGTCTCCTCGGTCCTGCAGTCGTGATCGCGTGCTCGGACAGCGCCGCCGCCGAAGAGTGGGCTGATGCAGCACCCCAAGACCTGCGCGTGCACCCTGTCACCGCCCTTGGCCGCACTACCCGACTCCTCGCTGCCGGTGCCGTTGACGTGCTCGCCGGCACACCCGAAGACCTCCAGGCGCTCGCCCGTGCCTCCGCTCTCAAGCTCGAGACGGTCACGACCGTGGTCCTCGCCTGGCCCGAATGGCTCATCGCCACCGATCGCCTGGGCCCCCTCGAGCACATTCTCGGAGAGACGCGCGACGCCCGCCGCATGATCCTCGCGTGGAATCCCGCAGCACTGAATGACCTGATCGAGCGCTATGCCCGGCGCCCGCACATCATCGGCGACCTGCCGTTGGGCGACGACGCCCGTCCCCTTCCTCCTGTAGGACCGGCACGGTACGCGGTCGTCCCCGCGCCGCGGCGTGCGGCGGTGCGCCGCGATGTCCTCGACGCGATCGACCGCCCCCGCGTGACGACCTGGCGGCGCGGCGCAAGCCCCGAAGCTGGTGAAGTGATCGTGTGCCTCGACCTGCCGTCGCGTGGGGAGCTCGCCGAGATCGCGGGGCGCGGGGCCGCGGTGCTGCTGTTGAGTCCCGCGCAGCTGTCCTACGCCCGCTCGATCGCCTTCCCCCTCACCGCCCTGCCGCTGCAAGCCGCCCGCGCGAAGGCCGCGACCAACGCCGAGCTGCTCCGCGAGCGCGTCACGGCGCGTCTCGAGTCCGGCGGCCTCGAGGCGGAGCTGGGACTGCTGGAGCCATTGCTCGAACGGTATGACGCGGCGGAAGTGGCGGCGGCACTCCTGGCTGTCAGCCATCAGCTATCAGCTATCGGGTCGTCTCAGCCGATAGCCGATAGCCGACAGCCGATAGCGTCTCACGAGGAATGGGTGAAAGTCTTCGTCAATGTCGGCAAGAAAGACCGCGCCAGCGCCAAGGACCTCGTCGGCGCCTTGACCCGTGAAGTCGGCCTCGCGCGCACCGATATCGGCCGCATCGAGCTGCGCGACACCTTCTGTCTCGTGCACCTGGCGCCGCACGCTGCCGACGCGGCGCTTCGCGGGCTGTCCCGTGTGGCGATTCGCGGGCGCCGCGTCAGCGCCCGGCGCGACCGCGAGGCGTGAGGTGGCTGGCGCCCTGGACCACATCCGCGTGCTCGACC
>DASTHG010000221.1:0-2044 GCA_035718325.1 Gemmatimonadales bacterium
TATCGGGTACTGCGCCGCAACGGCTGCGCGCGTGCCCAGCGCCAGCCACGGCCCGCGGCGAATCGCTACGAGTATGGCGCCTGTGGCGAGCTCGTCCACTTGGACATCAAGAAGCTGGGTCGCTTCTGGCAGGTCGGCAAGCGGATCTTGCAGGATGGCGTGCATCGCAACGAGGGCGCTGGTTGGCAGTACGCCCACGTCGCCGTCGACGTGGAATGCCCCCGGTTTCGTGGACAGCTGACCGTTGGGCTGTCCGGCCCAGCAGAGAGGCTGTCTGGTCATGCCAAGGAAACCGAAGTATCGAAAGCCGTATCCGCCGGAGTTTCGGCGTGAGGCTGTGGCTCTGTACGCTCGCACCGATCGGACGCTGGGCGAGATCTCCGCGGATCTGGGGGTGTCGCGTGAGTCGCTGCGGCTGTGGGTCCAGCAGGCGCAGATCGAGCGCGGAGAGCGTGATGGCCTGAGCGGCGATGAGCGTGAGGAGTTGCGTGAACTGCGCCGGCGGGTGTTGCTGCTCGAGCAGGAGCGGGAGATCCTGAAAAAAGCCGCGGCCTTCTTCGCGAAGGAGAGCGAGACGCGGTGAGCGTGTTTCGGTTCATCGCGGCGGAGAAGGCCAGCCATTCCATCTCGTTGATGTGCCGCCTGCTCGGCGTCTCCCGCTCGGGCTTCTACGCCTGGGAGCGACGCCCGCGGTCGGGCCGTGCCCTGGCTGACGAGTCGCTGACCGACCAGATCATCGCGATCCACCGCCAGAGCCGGGGCACCTATGGCGCGCGCCGTGTCCACGCGGCGCTTCGAAGGGATGGGATACGGGTCGGGCGCAAGCGGGTGGAACGGCTGATGCGGGCCGGACGACTCTCAGGCTCGGTGCCACGCAAGCGGGCCAGGACGACGATCCGAGTGCCGGGCGTGCGGCCTGCCGCTGACCTGGTCGGCCGCGACTTCGTGCCTTCGGCGCCGAATCAGCTCTGGGTCGCCGACATCAAGTACATCCCGACTGCAGCTGGCTGGCTGTACCTAGCGGCGGTGGTCGACTGCTTCTCGCGCCGCGCCGTCGGCTGGTCGATGCGCGACGATCTTCGCGCCCAGCTGGTTGTCGACGCGCTGGAGATGGCGGTTGCTCGTCGACGTCCCCGCCCGGGACTCGTTCACCACTCAGACCAGGGCTCGCAGTACGTCTCCCTGCTCTTCGGCCAGCGCTGCCGCGAAGCAGGCATCGAGATCTCAATGGGCTGTACATCCGCCTACGACAACGCCGTGGCCGAAAGCTTCTTTGCCTCGCTGACCAAGGATCTGCTTCGTCGCCGGACGCTCCACAGCCGCGCCGAGGCACGCACCGCCGTCTTCGACTACATCGAAACCTTCTACAACCCGCTCAGACTCCACTCAACACTCGACTACATGTCGCCCGTCGACTACGAGAAGATGAAAGACAAACAGCACGCCGCCTAACCACCCGCCGTCCACGCAAGCGGGGGCATTCCACGTCGATCAGCGAGTGCACCCACTCATAGCCGACCCGCATCGCTCGCTCGCGACTGGTGCGACGCGGATCACCGGTGACCGCATGGCCGGGCCGCGTGAAGCGGGCGAACCGTTTCGTGTCGATATGCAGCAAGTCTCCCGGACACGGCCACTCGTACCGCCGCGGCGTGTCGCGTGGCTGACGGGGTACCCGCGACAAGCCGGCGCGCTGCAAACAGCGAGACACGGTCGCGTGGGGATGGCCCGTCTCACCGGCAAGCAACCGCGGCCCCCAACCGGTCCGCCGCCTGGCCGCGCAGATCCGCTGCGCCTCGCTGGCCAGCAGCTGGCGCGGCGAGGAATGCGGACGAGACGACCGATCCACAAAACACCGACCCGACGAACGCTCCTCCATACACGCCGCGCGGTAGCGGTCGACCCACCGCTTCACCGTCGTCTTGCAGACACCCGATCGAGCAGCCGCGGCGCGCAGCGACAACCCGTCACCCACCACCAACACCGTCATCGCTCGCCGACCAGCAGGTCCGAGCTTCGCGTTACCGTGCAACCCCATCCGGGA
>DASTHG010000222.1:0-2222 GCA_035718325.1 Gemmatimonadales bacterium
TGAGGGTGTGGGGGTCGTGCCGAAGCAGGCCTGCGTCGGCCATGGGTACGTTGGACCGGTGGCGCGCGCGTGCGAGGTCGCCCGGGACGTGCGTCATGATCATCCCTACGGAATTTTCCGGTTCGCTCACATTCCGGTGGCGACCGCGTGGGCGGGCGACGTGCTCGCACGCGCGCTGGTGCGCCGGCTCGAAATCGCGCGCTCGCTCGAATTCGTGATCGAGCAGCTGCGTGCTCTGCCGAAGGGAGCGGTGCGGGTGCCGTGCGGGCGCTTGCGTCCCACCGAGCTCGCGGTTGCGATGGTAGAGGGGTGGCGCGGAGAAATCGTTCATGTCGCGGTATCCGACGACGCGGGGAGGTTGCGTCGTCACAAGGTGACGGATCCCTCCTTCCACAACTGGGCCGCACTCGCTCTCGCCATGCCCGGGAACGAGATCTCGGACTTCCCGTTGTGCAACAAGAGCTTCAACCTCTCCTACGCGGGGCACGACCTGTGAGTGGGGGCGCGACGTGCTCGATCTGATCCGGCTGCGGCTGCGGGAACGGACCGCGACGTTGGATTATCCGCATGGACCTGCCCCCGAGCTCCCGGAGCGGTTCCGCGGGCGCCCGGCACGAGATCCGGCGCGCTGCGTCGCGGGCTGCGCCTGCGGCGGCGGTCCGCTGGATCTCGGGACGAATCTCTTCAGTCCCGAAGAGGCCGCGGCGTGCCCCGGCGGCGCCATGACTTACACGCGGGACTATCGCATGGCCGTCGGGTCTCGCGCGGCGCTGATCACGCCCACCGGTGAGGTCGCGCTCGCGCGTGCGCTCGAGGAGCGGACCCGGCGGCTGTTCGGCCGCTCGCTGCGGTTACGGTCGGTGGTGGCGGGGAGCTGCGGCGGCTGTGAGGCGGAGCTCGTCGCCCTCGGGAACGTGGTGTTCGATCTCGCCCGGTTCGGGGTTCAGTTCGTCGCGTCGCCGCGCCATGCCGACGGGATCGTCATCACCGGGGCGGTCAATGTCAACATGCGCCGTGCGTTACGGGACACGTACGACGCGGTCCCGGAACCGAAACTGGTCCTCGCCGTCGGGGCCTGCGCGCTCAGCGGGGGACCGTTTCGTGGCAGCCCCGAAGTGGCCGGGGGCGTTCCTCCGGAGATTCCCGTGAATTTGTGGATTCCGGGATGCCCGCCCCATCCGCTCACGATGCTGGACGGCATCTTGCGACTGCTGGGCGGTCTCGAGGAACACTAGCGCCGTCGATTCGCGGCGTTTGCTGGCGCTGTGCATCTTACCGGGCATGACCGGGACGTCCTCCATTCAATTTCTCGGTGCCGCCGGCACCGTCACCGGCTCGATGCATCTCGTCACCGCCAACGGGCACCGCGTGCTGCTCGATTGCGGGCTGTTCCAGGGGTTGAAGGAGCTGCGCGAGCGCAACTGGCGGGATTTTGCCTTCGACCCCAGGAGCATCGACGCCGTCGTCATCTCGCACGCGCACATCGATCACACCGGCGCGCTGCCGCTCCTCGTGCGGCGGGGCTACCGGGGACCGATCTACGGCACGCGGGCGACGATCGATTTGTTGGGCGTGCTGCTGCCGGATTCCGCCCACCTCCAGGAAGAGGATGCGGAGCGGGCGAACCGGCTCCACTACTCGAAGCATTCTCCCGCGCTGCCGCTGTATACGGCGTCCGACGCGCAGCAGGCGTTGTCGCAGCTCAAGGCGGCGCCGCCATACGGCCAGTCGTTTCCGGTCGCGGGAGACATCGCCGTCACGTACCGGCGGGCGGGGCACATTCTCGGGGCGGGGACGGTGGACGTGAAGCTGGGGGCGGGTCCGCGCATCGTCTTCAGCGGTGATCTGGGACGCTACGACCGGCCGATTCTCCCTGATCCGGAGCCGGTGGCGGAGGCCGACGTGCTGCTCGTCGAATCGACCTACGGTGATCGCGTGCACCCGCCGGGGACCGACGATGAGTTGGCCGCCGTGGTGAAAGCGACCGCCGATCGAGGTGGGGTTCTCGTCGTACCGGCATTCGTGGTGGACCGAACTCAGGAACTGCTGTGGATGCTGCATCACCTCGAGGATGCGGGACGCATCCCCCAGCTGCCGGTATATGTCGACAGTCCCTCCGCCACTGACGTGACCGAGATCTACCTGCATCATCCCGAGGACCTCGACGAGGAATTCATGGCGGAGCTGCGCAGCGGCCAGACACCGCTGCACACGTCGCACAT
>DASTHG010000223.1:0-3486 GCA_035718325.1 Gemmatimonadales bacterium
GATGGCGCGATCATAGCGCACCCAGGGCCAGCGACCGGGATGGCTGTGCAGTAACCGGCCCCAGAGATCGGCCGCCCGTTCCGCGTTGCCGCTGCCGAACGCAATCCACCCCTGATTCCATTCATCGTCGGCAAAATCGCCCGGCAGCCGCTCGTAGATCATCAACTCGAGCGTGCGCACGAGGAGTGGATTGCGCCACAGCGCTTCGTCCATGAGGGAATCGGCATGCGCCACGCGCGCAACTTCTTCCCGCGGTGTGCGGTCGACCAGGTAATCGAAGAAGATGCTCAGGTTGCGCAGCCAGAACGCCACCCACCGCCCGTACAGCGGCTCGGCACGGTTCGGCGCGAGACGCGAGGCCCAGTAGAACGCCGAATCGGATCGTGAGGGATGGATGCTCAGCTGCTGATATCCGTAGTCGTAATACGCGCGCCAGTCATTGGTGTCGGCCCCGCGGTTCAAGGGCAGACGCCGGGGCTGCTGCGCGGACGCACCGGGATGTCCGCACAGCAGCAGTACGCAAAGCATCCTACCGATGCGCGTACACACTCGTGTGCCCATTCGCCGTCCAGGCGACGACGTCGTACGGTTGCGCCGCGCCGCCTTCCATGCCGGGCGATCCCGTCACCATCCCCGGCACCGCGAGCCCGGCGATCGCGGGATGCTCGCGCAGCGCCTTGGCGATGAGATCGGCCGGCACGTGCCCCTCGATAACGTACGGGCCGACCTTCGCCGTGTGACACGATGCCAGCTGGCGCGGCACGTTGAAGTCCGTCATCACCTCGTCCAGATCATCGGTGTCGTGTACCACGACGGTGTAGCCCGCCGCCCGCAGGTGGTCCACCCACTTGGCGCAGCAGCCGCAGCTGGCACTCTTGTAGACGGTGACGACGGTGGCGGCGGCCGTGGGTCCCGAACGCACGGCGTGCACGCCGATGCCGATGGCGGCGACAGCGAGGAGCACAGCGACCAGTCGACGAATCATGATGTGTATTCTCCTTCCCAGCGGGCCATGACGACCGACGCAAGGCAGTTGCCGACGACGTTCACCGACGTGCGGGCCATGTCCATCACCGCGTCCACCCCGAGGATCACCGCGACCGCCTCGAGCGGAATGTGAAATGTCGCCAGCGTTCCCGACAGAATCACGAGGGCCGCCCGCGGCACCCCGGCGACGCCTTTGCTCGTGAGCATCAGCGTCAGCATCATCACGAGCTGCTGTCCCAGGGTCAGCGTAAGCCCAGCGGCCTGGGCTGCAAATACCGCGGCGACTGCAAGATACAGCGTGCTGCCGTCGAGGTTGAAGGAGTAACCGGTCGGGATGACGAACGCCACAATGCGGCGCGGCACTCCGATCGCTTCCATCTGCACCATCGCTTTGGGCAGTGCCGCCTCGGATGACGCCGTCGAGAACGCGATCAGCGCCGGCTCCTTCACCGCCCCGAAGAATCGCCGGACCGGAACCCCCGTCAGGTACGCCACCGGGAGCAGCACGCAGGCGATGAACACCACCAGCGCGACGTACAGCGTCAGCACCAGCTTGCCGAGGCTCGACAGCACCATGAGCCCCGAGTGCCCGACGGTGTAGGCGATGGCCGCGCCGATTCCGATCGGCGCGAAGCCCATCACAATCGCAGTGAACTTGAACATGATCTCGACCAACGCCTCGCACAGCCGCACCATGACGTCACGCGGTCCTTCGCGAATCTGCGTCAAGGCCAAGGCGAAGAGGACCGACCAGAATACGATCGACAGCACGTCGTTGTTCGCCGCTGCCTCGAAAAAGCTCTGGGGCACGAGGTGTTGGAGTAGTCCTCCGAGCGTGACGCCACCGGAGACCGCTGGCGCCGCGCCCGCTGCGGGAGCGGGCAGCTGGACCCCGGCTCCGGGCCGCAACAGGTTGACGGCGAGCAGGCCCACCGCGAGCGCCAGCGTCGTCACCGCTTCGAAATAGACGCTGGACTTGAGGGCGAGCCGGCCGACACGTCGCAGGTCGTCGCCGTGGCCCGCGACCCCGATGACCAGCGTACCGAAAATCAACGGTACGACGATCGACTTGATCATGCGCAGGAACACGTCCGAGAGCGGCTTGACCGCCACCCCGGCATCGGGCGCGAGCCAGCCGAGCAGCGTGCCGGACACCATGCCGACGATGATCCACTGCGTCAGCGATCTGGCGCGGAGAAAGGCCCACATCGTGCCGGGTCAGTGCGATTCGGCGCGCAGGCCGATCGCCTCGAAATGGAAGGTCACGCGGTCGGCGACGCGGACCAGGCCACCGGGGCCGCCATGATAGGGCTGGATGCCGAACGCCGTCTGCTTCACCTCGAACTCGCCCGCCGCCCGCAGCGTATCCGGTCCGACGGCCGTCTTGATGTCGACCATGACTTGTTGAGCCTTGCCGACCATGGTGAGCATGCCGGTGACGCGGAACCCGTCCGCGGTGCGGGCGAGCGCGGTCGATTCGAACCGGATCTCCGGATGATGTGGGACGTCGAGGACGTCCGCACGCATCGCTGCGGTCACCTTGCGGATCTCCGCGGTGTCCGGAGGCGTCAACACCTCGAGGCTGTCGGTCGGCAACACGACCTCCAGCCGGGAGCGTTCGGGCGCGGACGGAACGTACACGATTCTTCCCGAGAAAGACCGTGCTCGAATCAGATGCTCATGGCCCACGAACGAAAAGACACCGCTCTTGTGCGCCGTCACCTCGAAGCGGCTGCCCGGCGCGAGCCTGTAGACAACCGAATCCTGCTGCGCAACGGCCGGGGAGGGACGGAACAGCGCGAGCAACAGCAGCGCGAAGATCGTCCGGCGCGTCATGCCCGCGTCCGGTCATAGGGAATGATGTGCTCCCACTCCCCCGCATCCGAGCGCGCCACGACCGCGACGACGGGCTCCGTCTGGCTGCAGTTGAACACTTCATGCGGCACGCCGGGCTCGATGAAGATGAAATCGCCGGCCTCGTTTTCCACGACCTGGGTGAGTCCGGGACCGTATTCGTGGCGCACCCGGCCCTGCAGAATGTAGAGCATCACCTCGAAATCGACGTGGATGTGCGCCCCGGCCACGCCCCCCGGCGGGATCGTGGCGACGTTCATCGACAGCTGACGTGCCGGGACGTTCTTCGCGGACAGCCCGACTTTGTACTGGATCCCGTTCCAGCCGCGGCAGGTGGCGCTGCGGCGGATCACCGAGATGCCGTCGTTGCCTTCCACGAAGCGTTTCAGGTCATCGGTCATCGTACGTTCCTCCGCGACCAAGATACGCCTCCACTGAAACGACCGTGAGCCTTCCACGTAGGGCGTTTGACAAACGGCACATCGATCGTTCGACCATGGACTCACGACTCCAGCCAGCGGACGCGGGATTTCATCCAGACTCGAACGGGGCGTTATCTTGGACGCGCATGGCGTCGAGTCCCGTGGCCCCTGCTTCAGCCGAGCGCCCATCCGGCTTGTCGCCCGCCGCCGCGCGCTGGTCCCG
>DASTHG010000224.1:0-3883 GCA_035718325.1 Gemmatimonadales bacterium
CGCTGTCTACCAGTGCGGCAAACGGCAGGTAGTGCAGCTCTGCGTGGGGCACGAGCACGAGGCGTGTCTTCCCCGCCAACAACCCGGTCTCTTCCAGCGGCGCGATGAGATAGTCGTGCAGCCGGCGCATTGGGCCACGCCACAAGTCCTCACCCCCGGGGTGAGGCTCGAGCGCCCCACGGGCGAGTGCCACGAGTCGCGCCAGGCTGCGGCGATCGATCCCGAGATCCACGATCGCGAGGGTGTCGCGGGTCACCGTAAACGCCAGCGCGCCCGAGTCGCTCACGAGATACTCGATGAACGCGTCCGCGACGCCCAGGTGTTGCGCCACATCGCGCCAGCCGGCCGTTTGCCGCGCGACCAGATCGACATGTCGGGGCGCGTGCTCTCGCATCTCGAGCAACAGCTCGGCGTAGGCATCTTGCGCGCGCGCCAATGCGCCAAGTGCCGCGCCATTCGGGGCCGCAGGGCCCCGCACACCTGCCGCCGTGGACTCGGGCGCTTCGACTCGCTGCATCAATTCGGCGATGTGGCGGCGCAGGTCCTGCTCTCGCTCGATCAGCTCCGCCGTGGTGTCGATCGGATCGGCAATGCGACCCCGTGCGAGCAGCTCGAGCATCTCACGCGCCCGTAGCCGCTCGCTCGCCTCGAACGCCGCGCCGGGATATCCACGCGCGCGCTCCGTGAGGGCGACATTCGCGTACACCTCCCACTTATCGGCGAGATACGCCGAGCGGCGCTCGGCCAACGCGAGGGAGCCGGCCGGGCGATCAGTCTCCGCCAGGGCGGCCCGAAACTCCCGCGCCGCGTCATCCAGCGCGCCGTGACTGCGCAGCGCGAGAGCCAATCCCTCATGCAGCCGCCACGCGACCTCGGGCGCGATGCGGTCGCCCAGGCGGTCGAGTCCCGCCCGATACAGCGACTCGGCCACCGCCGTTGCACCGCTCCCAGCCGCGAGCGCCCCGCGCTCCGCTAAAGCCTCAGCCGCACCCACCGGATCACCGACCCGATCCAAGTCGATCGTGGCGCGGACCAATTCCCGCCGCGCGCCGCCAATATCTCCCTGCTCCCGCAGCACCGCGCCGAGCGACACTCGGGTCAGCGCCGCTCCGCGCACGTGTCCCGCCGTTGATTGGGTGCGTAACGCCGTTTGGAGCAGCACCGCCGCACGTGAATAGTTCTCTCGCGCCAGGAACAACAAACCCCGCCCCTGCTCTGCTTCGGCGACGCCTTCCAGGTCCCCCGACTGTCGCGACAGAAATTCCGCGCGCCCGTACAGTTGTTCAGCGTCACCAAGTGCATTCAACTGCAGCGCATAGTCAGCACGCGATAATGCGACCTTCGCTCGGACCGCTCCCGGCGCGCGCGTCGAGTCAGCGAGCCGCTGGGTCCGCCGCAGCAGATCCAGCGCGCCCTGCAGATCGCCACGCGCCGCCAGCGCCCCGGCGAGATCGCGCCGCACGCTGATGGCCTCGGGCGTCGGACCGGTGCGATCGTAGATCGCCAACGCATCGGTGAGCGTCGCCTGTGCGGCCGGATAATCGCCGCGCCGCAGCTCGAGCTGTCCCAGTCCGTGCAGCGCGCTCGCGGCGTCGGCCCACGCCTCGCGCGACCGCCATGTGGCCAGCGCGTCGCGATACAATCGCTCGGCGCGGCCGAAGTCACCGCTGAGACTCGCAAGCCCCGCCAGGTTGACCAGATTCGTCGCAGCAATCTCGTCGCGACCATCAGTGCGGTTGAGCATCAGCGCGGCTTCGAACTGGCGCCGCGCCTCGCTCTGGTCGCCGACCCCTTCGGCCAACAGACCGAGGTTGTTGTACGCCGCGGCCATGCCGCGCGTATCCCCGATGCGTTGCTGGATCGCCAGCGCACTCGTGTATCCATCCCGCGCCGCCGCCAGATCGCCGCGGTCCTCACTCAGTCCCGCGAGCGCCACGATGGTGTTCGCCTCGACCCGGTAGTCACCGACCGCCCTCGCGATCGTTCGCGCGCGAGTGAGATACGCCTCCGCGCTATCAGGCTGGCCGTCCGCAAGGAATCCAGCCCCGATGTTCCCCGCGAGTGACCCGATGCCGGCGCTGTCGCCGATCGACGTCGCCCGCGCGAGCGCGCGGCGCCACACTACGATCGCGGCGCCGGGACCGTTCGCGCCGTACGTTGTTATCCCCACCCGCCGCACGCTGTCGACCCACACCTTGACCGCACGCATATCCGGCGGCCACGCCACGAAATGCGCTACCTGCCGAACCAGGAAAGAGTCACTCCAGGCCAATGCGTAGGCGGCGGCCAGACTCTGCGCTGTTGTTAGTTCGTTCCGGTCCAGGGCCCCTGTGATGGCTTCGCGGGCGACGAGTGGGCGGGTGCGGGCTTCCGTAACCAGGGCAGTCTCCGACACACGTGTCGCCAGCGCGCGCAGCGAGTCGGCGGCGGGAGATTGCACGGCCAGCGCCGCGAGCAGCAGTGACGGTCCCGCGGTGATCACGGTTTCGCCGCTGGGGCGATCGAGAACTCCGCGAGTCGTGACGTGGACCACCGGTCGAACCCGGTGCGGGCTTCGACCAGCCACAGATATGCATGGCCGGGGACGAGCGTGATCGAATCGGGGAGCGCAACGTTGGTGTCGACGCCCTGCATCTCGAACAGCAGCCCTCCGCTCGCATCGGACAGGGTCACGCGGTAGCGGTCGGCACCGGGAATCGAGGACCACCACAAGCGATGAGCGTCGGCGACGACTCCGATCGGGCCCAATGGCTCGGGTGCTACAGCGGTGGGCGGAGGAGCGCGATGTCCTCCTGGCCCTTCATCTCCGCCCCACGGCTTGACCACCACCAGCAGCAGCGCCGCCGCAGCTGCCACCGGCAGGAGGACCCGAAAGAGGCGGCGCTGTCCTTGGCCACCGGTTGCGCTGAGCTCACTAGCCACCGCAGGATCCACGAGGGCCCGTGCAACGGAGGCCACCGCGGTCTGGCAGTGGTCACAACCCGCGAGATGCGTCAATGCCGCCTCGCGCCGATCCGCCTCGAGCGTGCCGTCGACCATTGCGGCGATGGTACCGGCGTCGAGGCAGTGAGCGGACGGCACTCCGATCCGAGAGGCCGACTGCAGCACGCGACGTAGCGCATCGAAACGGTCTGGCTGGGTCACGCGCGGCGACCCTCCTCCCAGTAGTACTTGCACGTCATCGTAAGACGGCCGGAGCGCCCCAGTCTGCTCACAGATCCTCCCGTCGGAAGCCTGCTCGCTCGAGTCGCTCGCGAACCGTTGCGAGGGCGCGGTACACCCGGTTGTAGACAGCCTTGGCGTTGGGGAGTCCCACGATCTTTGCCACTGCGTCGGCGGACAGTTCTCGCACGACATAGAGCTCGACAGCGACGCGGTCTTCCGGTGTCAGACAGGAAAGCGCTTGCTCGAGCTGTGCGGCGCCAACCGGTGGATCTTCCGTAGCCCGCGGATCATCTTCCGTTGGTGCGGGCGGGACGATGCCCAGCTCCCGTAGGATCTGGCCCTTCCGGTCCGCAGTCACGGACCGGTACGTCTCCCGCAATTCTGCCAGGAACTCTCCGAAGGAAAGAGCCGGCGCGTCCCGGCTGCGGATCAGCTCGTAGGCCTCATTGTGACTGCGGTGATCCTGGAAGACCAGCTCGAAGATGCGGCGCCGCAATGGCGGTAACTTCTCGGCGAGGACCGACAAGCGCCGACGTCCGTCACGCTCGCGGAACCAGTCCACCGTGAGGTTCCGCACGACCGTGACGAGCCAGGTGGAGAACCGGGCACGATGGTCCGGCTCGTCGATGTATGAGCGGAGTCGCCGCAGATCATTGTCGCGCAGGGCCTCGCACACCCGCGCGAACACGTCCATCACCTCATCGTAGTCCCGGGCATA
>DASTHG010000225.1:0-11831 GCA_035718325.1 Gemmatimonadales bacterium
CCAAATCGCGATGCACCAGCGCATCGGGGAGTGCGCGCTGATCCACGATCCGGACGGCGCCGCTCGGCGACCAGGAGATGGCCTGGACGGACATGGCCGTGAAGCTAATGCAGAATGATGAATGGTGAATGCAGAATTCACTCTCGTATTCGGTCGAGCCATTCTGCATTCCGCATTCTGCATTCTGCAATTAGCATTTCCTCATGACCTACCAAACTCTGTTGTTCGACGTCCGCGACGGCATCGCCGTCGTCACCGTCAACCGCCCCGACAAGCTCAACGCCCTGAACGACCAGGTGATGGCCGAGCTCAGCGACGCGGTCGACCGTATCACCACGGCACCGGAGATCCGCGGCGCGATCCTCACGGGCGCAGGGCCGAAGGCGTTCATCGCCGGCGCCGACATCGGAGACCTGTCGCGGCAGGGACCGTTCGATGGAAAAGCGCGCGCCATGCGCGGGCAGGGCGTGCTGCGGCGGCTCGAGACGTGCGGTAAACCCGTCGTCGCGGCGGTGAATGGCTACGCGCTCGGCGGGGGGTGCGAGCTGGCGATGGCCTGTCACCTGCGGCTCGCCAGCGACACGGCGAAGTTCGGCCAGCCCGAGGTGAAGCTCGGGATCGCGCCGGGATACGGCGGCACGCAGCGGCTGCCGCGACTCGTCGGCAAGGGCATCGCACTGCAGCTGATCCTCTCCGGCGAGATGATTGACGCGCAGGAAGCGTATCGTATCGGCCTCGTGAACAAGGTCGTCCCGACAGCCGAGTTGCTCGCCGCATCGGAAAAGATGTTGCGGGGTATCCTCGCGATGGCACCCCTCGCCGTCCGACTCTGCCTCGAGGCGGTCGATCAGGGCATCGAGATGACGCTGGACGAGGGGCTGCTGCTCGAAGCGAACCACTTTGGCCTGCTCGCTGCCACTCACGACATGAAAGAAGGAACCAGCGCATTTCTCGAAAAACGGCCGGCGCGCTTCGAAGGACGCTGACCCTGATCGTGGTGGCCGGGGCCGCGACGTATGCGTGCCAGGCTGACCGCGAGCGACCCGGCCCGCCGCGCCTGGCGATCTTCCTCGATCAGGATTCGGTGCGCTCCCCCGACACGCTCTCTGGGTCGTTGCGCGCCGACGACCCCGATGGGATCGACTCCGTCTGGCTGTCGGTGGACTCGGCGCCGCCCCTCGGGGCCGACGGGCTGCTCGAGCGCACATTTCTCGCAACGTTCCGGGCGGCGGTGCGGAACGGGCACGTCCTGGGCGACCACGTCTCGGTTCAGCTCACTGCCAGAGACGTTTCCGGGTACGTCGGAGGGCTCGACACCTTCGTCGTCATCCGGGGTCCCTGACCCGTCTTCCAACCCCTTGTCAGCACGTCAAATCCGCGCTCGGCGGAACCCAACTAAGTATTGACGGGACAACAATTTCCGGGTATTTTGGTAGGGCTTTCCGAGGCTTTTTTTTGACCCTTCCCAGATGACCGACCAGGAACGGAAACGGCGCGCGCCGATGGCCGTCGGTGAAGCCCTGCAAGGGTATCTCACCCGGTCGGGATTCGGGGCCCGCGTGGCCCAGGCCCAGGTGGTGGCCGAGTGGCCGCGTCTCGTGGGGCCGCAGGTCGCCGCGGTCACTAGCGCCGAACTGGTGTCCCCCGACGGCACGCTGTTCGTGCGGGTCGCGACGAGCGCGTGGCGTAACGAACTGCAGCTCATGATGCCCGAGCTGATGGCCCGCATGAACGCGGGCCGCGGCGCGGGTCGGATCAAGACCATCCGCTGGCTCTAACCCGGTACCCCATGGCGAAACCGAAGAAGCCCACTCCCAAAGACACGAAACAGAACGGCAACGGCGACTACCAGGCCGACGCGATTCAGGTCCTCAAGGGCCTCGAAGCGGTCCGGCGCCGCCCGGCGATGTACATCGGCTCGGTTTCCGGCCGCGGCCTGCACCACCTCGTCTACGAAGTCGTGGACAACTCGGTGGACGAGGCGCTCGCCGGATTCTGCACCAAGATCGACGTCACCGTCCACGAGAACAACGCCATCACCGTCGTCGACAACGGCCGTGGCATCCCGGTCGACATTCACAAGACCGAGAAAAAGCCCGGCGTCGAGGTCGCCCTGACGGTGCTCCATGCCGGCGGCAAGTTCGACAAGAGCACCTACAAGGTGTCGGGCGGGTTGCACGGCGTCGGTGTGTCGGTGGTGAACGCGCTGTCGAAAAAACTCGAAGTGTGGGTCGACCGCGACGGCAAGCGCCACCACATGTCGTTCGAGAAGGGCGAGACGAAGAAGAAACTGGAGGTGATCGGCAAGGCGAAGGGCACAGGCACCACGGTGTGGTTCCTGCCCGACGACGGCATCTTCACCGAGACGCGCTTCGACTTCGCCACCATCGCGACGCGGCTGCGGGAGCTGGCCTTCCTCAACAAGGGCCTCGAGATCACGCTCACCGACGAGCGCAAGGGCTCGAAGAAGACCGAGACGTATCTCTACAAGGGCGGCCTCGTCGAGTTCGTGAAATGGCTGCTCGCCAACCGCAAGCCGCTGCACCAGAAGGTCATCTCCTTCGAGGCGCGGCGCGATGGCGTCGAAGTCGAAGGCGCGATTCAGTACGACGAGGGCTACAACGAGAACACCTTCTCGTTCGTCAACAACATCAACACGCACGAAGGCGGCACGCACCTCACCGGGTTCAAGGCGGCGCTGACCCGCACGATCAACGAGTGGGCGAAGAAGGACGGTCTTCTGAAGAAGGAGGAGTTTACCCTCTCGGGCGACGACGTGCGCGAAGGCCTCACCGCCGTGCTGCACGTGAAAGTGAAGGATCCGCAGTTCGAGGGGCAGACGAAGACAAAACTCGGCAACTCCGAGGTCGAAGGCGTCGTGAAGAGCGTCGTCAACGACGCCTTGGGCGAGTTCCTCGACAAGAATCCGAGTGTCGCGCGCACCATCATCGCCAAGGCGATCTCAGCGGCCCGGGCGCGCGAAGCGGCCCGCAAGGCGCGGGAACTGGTGCGCCGGAAGAACGCCCTGGACGGCGGGATGCTCCCGGGCAAGCTGGCCGACTGCTCCCTGACCGATCCGAGCCTGTGCGAGATGTACCTGGTGGAGGGCGACTCGGCCGGCGGGTCGGCCAAACAGGGACGCGACCGCAGCTTCCAGGCGATCCTGCCGCTGCGCGGCAAGATCCTCAACGTGCAGAAGGCGCGCATCGACAAGGTGCTCTCCAACGAGGAGATCCGCACCATCATCACCGCCATCGGTACCAGCGTCGGCGAGGACTTCAGGATCGAGGATGCGCGCTACCATAAGATCATCAACATGACCGACGCCGACGTCGACGGCGCGCACATTCGCACGCTGTTGCTCACCTTCTTCTACAAGGAAATGAAGCAGCTGATCGACGCGGGCTACATCTACATCGCCCAACCGCCGCTGTACCGCGTCGCGAAGGGAAAGGAAGAGTTCTACGCCTACGACGAGAAGCAGCGCGACGACTACGTCAAACGGCTGAGCAACGGGGCCGAAACCCGGGGCAGCGTCGTGGTGCAGCGCTACAAGGGCCTGGGCGAGATGAACCCGGACCAGCTGCGCGACACGACGATGGATCCGCCCAAGCGCACCCTGTTGAAGGTCACGATGGAGGATGCGCTCGAAGCCTCGCAGCTGTTTGAGACGCTGATGGGCGACGAGGTAGAGCCGCGGCGCCGCTTCATCGAAGACAACGCCAAGTTCGTGCGGAATCTCGACGTCTGATTCCGCTCCTCGTCGGGATTGCCGTGCTGCTGATCCTGCTGGGGTGGTTCCTGTTCAGCGGACGGAGCGATGCTCCCGAACCCACCGCGCGCCGCCGCGTGGACGACACCATTGATTACGCGGAGCTGGAACAAGCCGAGCGGGACGTGCAGGACGCGGACGACGAGGACGGCGTGCGAGACTGGGGGCCGGGCTCGGGGAAGCCCCGGCCCCCACACCTGCTCTAGGCTACTTCAGCACCACGCTGCTGTTGAGGTCGACGAATTGATCGTTGCGGTCCTTCGCCCAGGCGTCTTCGTTGTGGGCGGGATCGATGGGCCGCTCCTTCCCGTAGGACACCGTCTCGATGCGGTCCGCCGCGATCCCGTGGTTGACGAGATAGGTCTTGGCGATGATGGCGCGCCGATTACCGAGCGCGAGATTGTACTCGTCAGATCCGCGCTCATCGCAGTTGCCCGCGATCTGAATCCGCACGCCGGGATTCGCCTCCAGAATCGAGGTTTTCTGATCCAGCAACTGCACGTCCTCCGGCATGAGGACTGCCTTGTCGAAGTTGAAGTGAATCAGAGCGCCGAGCGCCGTCCGCATCGAGTCCGCTCGTCGCCGCAGCACCAGCAGAGAGTCCGCCCGGCGCGCTGCCGCCAGGCTGTCGCGTTTCGCACGGGCATCGGCGAGGGCGCGTGCCATCGAGTCCTGCCGCGCGCGTTCGAGGGCCAGCGAATCGGCATTGGGCTGAGGTACGAGCGCGGGCTGCGCCGCGTGGTGACACGCCAGCGCCGACCCTGCCAGGATCGATACCATGAGGAAATACCGCTTCATACGGTTCCTGCGCTTTCTCAGGCCGGAAGGTGTAGCCCGCGGAGGAGGGGCCTGAACTTCACTGCGCGGGAGGAGGGGTGACCCCTTCAAGTACGTAGACATCAATATTGATATCAAAGTAACAACGACGAGAGGTGCGACATGAAACGCCCGGTGCACGCGGGTGGCGCACCGGGCGTTGCGGGACGATCAGCGTGAGTCAGTCGCGGCTGGAATCCGCCCGCGCGACCGTCTTGAAGAGGTGCACGAACTGGCCGTACCCCGCCGCCTGCATCTCCTCCAACGGAATGAAGCGCAGCGCCGCGGAGTTGATGCAGTAGCGCAGGCCAGTGGGCGCGGGGCCGTCGTCGAACACGTGGCCGAGGTGGGAATCGGCGTGCGCCGAGCGCACTTCGGTACGCGTCATGAAGAAGGATTGGTCGGACTTCTGCTGCACGTTCCCGGCATCGAGCGGCTTCGTGAAACTGGGCCACCCCGTTCCGGAATCGAACTTGTCGAGCGAGCTGAACAGCGGTTCCCCGGACACGACGTCCACGTAGATCCCGGGATGATGATTGTCCCAGAACGCATTGTGGAACGGCGCCTCCGTCGCTTCGTGCTGGGTGACCTGGTATTGCTCGCTGGTCAGCGTCTGACGCAGCACGGCGTCAGACGGCTTCTTGAATTGCATCGGATGCCACCCTTTCGTCGTATCGCGGGCCATGCCCTGGGCTGCAGCGACCTGGGCCGCGGCCACAATCATGCACACCGCCAAATTCCCGATCCGGATCTGCATCACTGCCCTCGCTTCGATGGTTCGTGCGTTTCGCTTATCTCAATGTCCGGCGGGTGCCCCTGGTTCCCGGGAACCTTCGTCGCCTCACTGACATTCTACGTTTTCTGGTGCGGCGCCGCTGCGGCGCAAATGTCCGCGTATCTTCCCTACCCATGAAACGCCCCACCCACTGGCACTGGCCCTGGTCGCCCCGATCCTACGAGTGCGCGGACGCCCTGGCCCGCCTCGACGACTATCTCGACCGCCGCCTGAGTCCCAAAGAGCGGCGGCTGGTGGAAGAGCACCTCGCGGTCTGCACCGCCTGCACGGCCAAGTTCCGCTTCGAAACCACCTTCGTCACCGAGCTACGCAACAAGCTCGCCCGCATCGACGTCCCACCTCGCCTCGCCGGCAGGGTGCAGGAGGCCCTCCGCCGCGCCCAAGCCACGTGACGGCAGCAGCGGATGCGTTCGAAGCCGAGCTGCTGCCGGTGCTCGACCGCGCCTACGGGCTGGCGTACAGCCTCACGCACGACCGGGTGGACGCCGAGGACCTGGTGCAGGAGGCGGCGCTGCTCGCCTGCAAGGCGTTCGCGCAATTCACGCCGGGTTCGAATTTCAAGGCTTGGTTCTACAAGATCCTGGTGAATGTCTTCTACGGTCAAATCCGCAAGCAACGTCGCCAGGGCGAAACGGTCGAACTCGACAGCCTCCCCTCGCTCTACCTCTATGGAAAGACGGCCGAACTGGGCCTGCAGGATCAGACCGACGATCCGGCGGGCGCCCTGCTCTCCCGGCTCGACGCCGAGTCGATCGTCACCGCCCTGGAAGGGCTCCCCGAGGAGTATCGCGTCGCGTGCTCGCTCTACTTCGTGCAGGACTTTTCTTACGAGCAGATCGCGCAGACGCTCGACGTCCCGCTCGGCACGGTGCGCTCCCGCATCCATCGCGGCCGCAAGCTGCTGCAGCAGCGGCTGTGGGACGTCGCCAGCGAACGCGGCATCGTGAAGCAGTTGAAGCCGCAGGCCACCGCCTGACGCATGCCGGCCGACCAGGAGCGACAGCGACTCGCGCGGGACGCCGCCCGCACCCAGAACTGGAAGCGCTGGGGCCCGTACCTCAGCGAGCGCCAGTGGGGCACGGTGCGCGAGGACTATTCGGCGGACGGCGACTGCTGGTCCTACTTCCCGCACGATCACGCGCGCAGCCGCGCCTATCGCTGGGGAGAAGACGGCCTGCTCGGCCTGACCGACCGCGAGGGCCGGCTCTGCTTTGCGCTCGCGCTGTGGAACGGGCGCGATGCGATGCTCAAAGAACGGCTCTTCGGCCTCACGGGCCACGAGGGCAATCACGGAGAAGACGTCAAGGAGTGCTATTACTTCCTCGACGCCACACCGACGCACTCCTACGCCAAGGCGCTGTACAAGTATCCGCAGGCCGCGTTCCCCTATGATGCGCTGTTGCAGGAAAACCGCCGCCGCGGACGCGACCAGCCCGAGTTCGAGCTCACCGACACCGGAGTCTTCGCCGACGATCGCTACTGGGACGTGCTCGCCGAATACGCCAAAGCCGCCCCCGACGACATCCTGATCCGGATCACCCTCGCCAATCGCGGCCCCGAGCCGGCGACGATCCATTTCCTCCCGACGCTCTGGCTGCGCAACACCTGGTCGTGGGGACGAACGGGAGAGGGATACCCGGGGCGCGGCCAGTTGTCGGCCGAGGATCCCCGGACGATTCGGGCAGAGCATCCTACGCTGGGGACATTCCGCTTGTCGGCCGAGGAGCCCGCGAATCCCCCTGCCCTGCTGTTCACCGAGAACGAAACGAACAGCGCGCGGCTGTTCGGTGTCGCGAGCGCCTCGCCCTACGTGAAAGACGCCTTTCACGCCTACGTGATCGAGGGCCGGACGGAAGCCGTGAATGCGGCGCGGGTGGGGACGAAAGCCGCGTTTCACTATCGCCTGGACGTTGCGGCGGGAGCCACGGCGGTCATACGCCTCCGCCTGCGCGAGGCCGGCGGCCGTCCCGGCGAGCCGTTCGGTGCGCCGTTCGACACGCTCTTCGCGCAACGGCAGCGGGAGGCGGATGATTTCTACGCCGACCTCGTCCATGAATTTGCCACCGAGGACGAGCGGAATGTCGCCCGCCAATGTTATGCCGGGCTGCTCTGGTCGCGGCAGTTCTATTACTACGCCGTAGAGCAGTGGCTGGAGGGCGACCCGGCGCAGCCCGCGCCACCGTCCGGCCGTCTGCAGGGGCGCAATGCCGAGTGGAGGCACCTGTACAACCGCGACGTCCTGTCGATGCCGGATTCCTGGGAGTATCCCTGGTACGCCGCCTGGGACCTCGCCTTTCATATGATCCCGTTCGCCGCGGTCGATCCCAACTTCGCCAAGCAGCAGCTCGTGCTGCTGTTACGCGAGTGGTACCAGCATCCCAACGGCCAGATTCCGGCATACGAATTCGCCTTCGGCGACGTCAACCCACCGGTACACGCCTGGGCGTGCTGGCGCGTCTACAAGATGACGGGAGCGCGCGGGAAACGGGACCGGTTGTTTCTCGCCCGCACCTTCCAGAAGCTGCTGCTCAATTTCACGTGGTGGGTGAATCGCAAAGATCCCGAGGGGCACAATCTCTTCGCCGGCGGGTTTCTCGGTCTCGACAACATCGGGGCGTTCGACCGCTCGAAGCCACTGCCCACCGGGGGGCACCTCGAGCAGGCCGACGGCACGGCATGGATGGCGTTCTATTGCGCCACGATGCTCTCCATGGCGTTGGAACTGGCGCGCGATGATCCGGCATACGAAGACGTCGCCTCGAAATTCTTCGAGCACTTCGTCGCCATCGCGGATGCGATCAATCGCCTGGGCGGCACCGGCTTGTGGGACGACCGCGACGGGTTCTATTACGACCAGCTGCGCGCCGACGGCCTGACGATTCCGGTGCGCGTGCGGTCGGCCGTCGGCCTGCTGCCGCTCATCGCCTGCGAGATCCTCGAAGAGGAAGTGATCGACCGCCTGCCGGGCTTCCGCAAGCGCATGCAGTGGTTTCTCGATAACCGCCCCGACCTCGCCGAGAGCATCACGGCGATGCATCTGAAAGGGGGGGATGGCCACGGGCATCGCCTGCTCTCGATCCCCACACGCGAGCGATTGCTCCGCATGTTGCGCTATGCGCTCGACGAGCGAGAGTTCCTCTCGCCCCACGGTATCCGCTCTCTGTCCGCCGCGCACCGCGACCATCCGTTCACGGTGGACGCATTCGGCGCGCATTACGAGGTCCGCTACGACCCGGGGGAGTCGACCACCCCGCTGTTCGGCGGCAATTCCAACTGGCGCGGGCCGGTGTGGTTCCCGCTCAATTACCTCCTGGTCGAGGCGCTGGAGCGCTACGATCACTTCTACGGCGACACGCTGCAGGTGGAGTATCCCACGGGGTCGGGACGCCAGTCGACACTCGGAGGTGTCGCGCAGGATCTCGCCGCCCGCCTGGCCACCTTGTTTGTGCGCGACGCCACCGGCCGCCGGCCCTGCTTCGGCGATGACCCGCGCTATGCCGCCGATCCGCATTGGCGCGACCTCGTGCTGTTTCACGAGTACTTCCACGGGGACTCCGGGCGGGGCCTCGGCGCATCGCATCAGACGGGGTGGACGTCGCTGGCGGTGAAGTTCTTCGAAGAGTGCGCCCGACGCCGCTCGGCGCGATGAGCGAATGGCTGGAGGCCGACGGCCGTGGGGCCTACGCTTCCGGAACGGTGAGCGGGATCCGCACCCGTCGCTATCACGCGCTGCTCATGACGGCGACGAACCCCCCGACCGGCCGCGTCGCTCTCGTCAACGGCGTCGAGGCATGGCTCGAGGTCGCTGGCACCAGGTTCCCGATCACCAGCCAACACTATACTCCCGGCGTCACGGTGCCCGATCATGGGATCTACATCGTTGCGTTCAGCTCCGATCCATGGCCACGCTGGACGATCAGGGTTGCCGATGGGCTCGAGCTCGAGCATGCGGTGCTTCTCGCCCCCGACATTCCCGTCGTCGTGCTGTCGTGGCGGCTCACGGCCCCTCACCCGGACTGCCGCCTGTTCGTACGACCGCTGATCTCCGGGCGGGACGTGCACGCGCTGCATCACGAGAACGCGGCGTTCCGCTTTGACGCCGACGTGAGCGGCGATCGCGTCCTCTGGCGGCCTTACACCTCGCTCCCCGCCGTCCTTGCCCGTTCGAATGGCCGCTATCGCCATGACCCGGTGTGGTACCGGCAGTTTCTCTACGTGGAGGAGGCGGCTCGCGGACTCGACGCGGTGGAGGATCTCGGCGCTCCCGGCATCTTCGACTGGGACCTCGCCGCGGGTGAGGCCACGCTCGTGTTCACCGCCCCGCGACCCTCCGCCGAAGCAACGACGTTCCGTCACTCGTTCGGCCGGTGGCTGCCGGCGACGCGGCGCGCCGAAGAAAAGCGGCGCGCCGGGTTTCCTTCACGCCTGCACCGGGCCGCCGCCGCGTACATCGTGCAGCGCGGGAACGGCAGGTCGATCATCGCGGGGTACCCGTGGTTCACGGACTGGGGCCGCGACACGTGCATCGCGTTGCGCGGACTCTGCCTCACAACCGGGCGCGTCAAGGAGGCACGCGAAATCCTTGGCGCATGGGCTGGGACGATCTCGGCCGGGATGCTCCCCAATCGTTTCGTCGAACAGAGCGGTGCAGCGGAATACACTTCGGTCGATGCATCGCTCTGGTTCGTCATCGCCGTGGACGCCCTGCTCCGCGCTGCGGCCACCATGCGCCCCGCCATTCCCCGCAAGCAGCGGGAGCGGTTGCTCGACGCGGTGCAAGCCATTCTCACGGCGTACGCCCAGGGTACGCGATACGGAATCCGGCTCGATGGCGACGGGTTGCTCGCCGCGGGAGCGCCGGGTGTCGCGCTCACGTGGATGGACGTCAAGATCGGCGACTGGGTGGTCACGCCCCGCACCGGCAAGCCGGTGGAAGTCGAAGCCCTGTGGCTCAACGCGCTCGCCATCGGGGCGGCGTCGGACGAGCGGTGGCGGGAGCCGCTGGAGCGCGGCCGCCGCGCCTTCGCGGATCGGTTCTGGAATGCCGACCACGGGTGTCTCTACGACGTGATCGACGTCGACCACAAGAGCGGCGCGTCCGACGCCCGGGTGCGTCCCAACCAGATCCTCGCCGTAGGCGGGCTCCCGTTGGCGCTGCTCGAGGGAGACCGGGCGGCGCGCGTCGTCGCCATCGTCGAGCAGCAGCTCCTCACGCCGCTGGGGCTGCGCACGCTGGCCCCCGACGATCCCGACTACCATCCGCGATATGCGGGAGACCAGAAGACGCGAGACGCCGCGTATCATCAGGGCACCGCCTGGCCCTGGCTCCTCGGACCGTTCGTCGATGCGTGGCTGCGGGTGCACGGTGACACGCCCGCGACGCGGGCTGCCGTGCGCCACCGCGTTCTCGACCCGTTGATCCTCCATCTCGATCAGGCAGGACTGGGACACATCTCGGAGATCGCGGACGCCGAGCCGCCGTTCACGCCGCGTGGCTGCCCGTTTCAGGCGTGGTCGGTTGGAGAAGCGCTGCGGATCGCGGCAGCGGTGGGCTAGCTTGGAGGCCGTGCCGATTATCCTCGGTGGGCTCGCGATCATCCTCGCCGCGGCGAAACTCGGCGGCGATCTCGCGACGCGGGCGCGTCAGCCCGCAGTGTTGGGTGAGCTCGTCGCCGGCGTGCTGCTCGGCAACCTCGGCCTGATCGGGATCACGGGGCTGCAGGGCCTGGCGTCGAACCCGACGCTCGCCGCCCTCGCCCAGATCGGCGTGATCGTCCTGCTGTTCGAAGTCGGCCTCGAGTCCACCGTCCGCGACATGCTGAAAGTCGGCGTGACGGCCGTGCTCGTGGCGACGCTCGGCGTCGTCACCCCGTTCGTGCTGGGGTGGCTCGTCGGCCGCCTGCTGCTCCCCGGCGAACCCTGGTACGCGCACGCCTTTCTCGGCGCCACATTGACCGCCACCAGCGTCGGCATCACCGCGCGCGTGCTGCAAGACCTCGGCAAGAGCACAACCCCCGAGGCACGCGTCATCCTCGGTGCCGCCGTCGTCGACGACGTCTTCGGACTCGTCATTCTGGCCGTGCTGAGCGGGGTCATCGCCGCGGCCAACGCCGGTACGCCGATGGCCTTCGGCAGCGTAGGCCTGATCGTCACGAAGGCGGGCCTGTTTCTGGGCGGGGCGCTCACCCTGGGGCAGGTCGTCTCACCGCGGCTGTTCGGCCTCGCGTCGCGCCTGCAGGGCCGCGGCGTCCTGCTTGCGACGGCGCTGGTGTTCTGCTTCGCGCTGAGCTACGTCGCGGCGCTCATCGGGCTCGCGGCGATCGTCGGTGCCTACGCGGCGGGGCTGATCCTCGAGGACGTCCATTACCGGCCCTTCACCGAGCGCGGCGAACGCACGCTCGAAGAGCTGCTGCAACCCATCGGGACGTTCCTGGTCCCGTTGTTCTT
>DASTHG010000226.1:0-4525 GCA_035718325.1 Gemmatimonadales bacterium
TCGCGCTCCGTGACGGCTGGGAGAACCAGGTGCGCACCACCAACGCCGAGAACGTGATCCGCGCCCAGCAGAAACGACTCGACGTGCACGCCGGGATTGCCGAAGTCATCGGAGCAAATCCATGACGCGCCGCCTGCTCACCGCCGGCGCGCTGGTGGCGCTCTCGGCGGCCCCCCTCGCGGCCCAGCACACCCTGTGGTGGAACGCCGAAATCTCGGGGCTCGGGATGCGGCTCAACAGCCAGACGGGGCCGAGCACGCAGAAATGGTCCGGCGCGTCGTTCGGCTTCCAGAGCCAGATCGTCTACCTCAACCGCGTCACGATCGACCTCGGCTACTGGCAGGGGAAACTGAACGGCGTCGGAACGGGCGACCGCGATGTGGTCGAGGGCTTCGCGCAGATCGGCGCCCGGCCGCTGAGCTGGCTCTCGCTGCGCGCCGGCCCACATGCCTGGACGTACATCTCGGACGCCGGGACGCAGCGCTGGTTCCTCTGGGAAGGGCGCGCGCGCGCCCAGGGGCAGGTGCTCCCCGCCATCCAGTCGTATCTCGAAGTGTGGAAGGTGTTCTCCGCCAACGTCAACGTCCCGCAGGCATTTCAAACGGGGTTGGGGGGCGAAGGCGGGTTGTCGCTGCGCATCCGCGACGTGCCGCTCATTCCGCAGCGGCTTCCCGTGCGGATCCGCCTCGCCTACGGTATCGAGCGCGTGCGCATGAACGGCACACCGGCCCAGGGCTCACGGGCCGAGGTGCTCGATCGCCTCACGCTGGGATTGGGAGTGGAAGCCCCCTGACCGATCAGCGGTCGGGGACGATGCGGTAGAGAATCTCTCCGTTCCGAATCAGACCGAATTGCTCCCGCGCCGCCCGCTCCTGCGTCGCCGGATCGGTTTCCAGCGCCCGCGCGACGCGTGCCAGCGAGTCGACCTGAGCGCGCAGCGACTCCACCGAGTCGCGCTCCTGCGACAGCTGGCTCCGCATCTTCAGCCAGTCGATCGTGCTGTACTCTCCCGCCAGCACCGCGACGAGCAGCAGGACCACGGCGCCTGCTATTCCGGCCATCATCGGGCGCGTCATAACCCGTAGAGATCCCGGCCGGGGTAGTGCGCGACGTCGCCCAGCGCTTCGTTGATGCGCAGCAGCTGATTGTACTTGGCGATCCGGTCGGTGCGCGAGCCGGAGCCGGTCTTGATCTGGCCCACGCCACTCGCGACGGCAAGATCGGAGATGAACGTGTCCTCGGTCTCGCCGGAGCGATGCGAGATGACGGCGCCGTAGCCGTTGGAGCGCGCCAGCTCGATGCACTGCAGCGTCTCGGTGAGCGACCCGATCTGGTTGACCTTGATGAGAATCGCGTTGGCGACATCCTCTTCAATGCCGCGCGCCAGCCGCTCGACGTTGGTGCAGAACAGGTCGTCACCGACGAGCTGCACACGGCTGCCGAGCGACTCGGTGAGTTTGGCCCACCCGGCCCAGTCGTCCTCGGCCAGGCCGTCCTCGATCGAGACGATGGGGTAGCGGTCGATCCACGACTTGTAGAGCGCCACCATCTCCTCCGACGACTTCGTCCCCGCCCCACTCTTCTTGAAGACGTAGCTGCCGTCCTTGTAGAGCTCCGACGCCGCGGGGTCGAGGGCAATGGCGACGTCCTTCCCCGCCTCGAACCCCGCCGCCTCGATGGCGGCCATGATCGCTTCCAGCGCCGCTTCGTCGTTGGGGAGATTGGGCGCGAACCCGCCCTCGTCGCCCACCGCCGTCGAGAGGCTGCGCTTGGCGAGCACCTTCTTCAGGGCGTGGAACACTTCCACACCGATGCGCAACCCTTCGGGAAAGGTGTCGGCGCCGATCGGGACCACCATGAATTCCTGGAAATCGACGGTGTTGGAGGCGTGCGCCCCGCCGTTCACGATGTTCATCATCGGCACCGGAAGGACGTGCGCCAGCGGTCCGCCGAGGTAACGGTACAGCGGCAGCCCGGCGTCTTCGGCGGCGGCGCGCGCCGTCGCCAGCGAGACGGCGAGAATCGCGTTGGCGCCGAGGTGGCCCTTGTTGGGCGTGCCGTCGAGCTCGAGCATCGCGTAGTCGACGGAGATCTGATCTTCGGCGGCGAGCCCTTCGAGCCGCGGTCCGATCATCTCGTTGACGTTCTTCACCGCTTCCAGCACGCCCTTGCCGCCGTAGCGCCGCTGATCGCCGTCGCGCAGCTCGACCGCTTCGTGTTCCCCGGTCGACGCGCCGCTCGGCACCGCGGCACGGCCGCTCGCGCCGCTCGCCAGCGTGACGTCGGCTTCGACGGTGGGATTGCCCCGGCTGTCCAGGATTTCGCGCGCGCGGACCGAGATGATCGTGCTCATGGTGGCGCCAACCTTAAGGGGCGGCAGGCGCCGCGTCAACGCGGGCGCGCATCGCGGCGATCGCGTCGTGGGCCCGTTGCCGCAGCGCTTCCCGGTCGTGCAGCGTGAGACCCGTCGTCGCGATCGGCTCGCCCACCTGGATGCGGATCGGTGTCGGCTTCAGGCGCCACGCGCCTTTGGGAAGGATGCGGAACGTGTCATGCACGTACACCGGGACCAGGGGCACCTGGGCGGCGATGGCGAGACCGAACGGCGCGTTCTTGAACGGCAGCAGCTCGCCGGTGCGGCTGCGGGTCCCTTCGGGAAACACCACCGTCGACGCGCCGTGCGCGTGGATACGCCGTGCGGCTTCGGTGTAGGCGTCCATCGCCCGGCTGCGGTTGGTGCGGTCGATCGTGACGTGGCCCGCCGCGAGCATCGCGGGGCCGAGCAGCGGAATGCGCGCCAGCTCCTGCTTTGCCACGAAACGAATCGACCCCGGCATCCCCGCCGCCAGCGCCCAGATGTCGAACATCGAGGAGTGATTCGAGGCGTAGACCACGGGGCCCGCCGGGATGCGCGCCAGCCCGTCGATCTGGAGCGGCGTCCCCGCGCCGCGCAGAATCCAGCGCGACCAGTCGGAGGTGCCCCAATCGTAGATCCCGCCCGGACGGTGCCGGGCCCGGACCAGCGCAGCCAGCAGGGTGCCGGTCGCGTGGATCACCGTGGAAACGACGAGGACGACGTAGTACCACGCGGTCCGCAGCATCAGGCGGCGAAGTGATCGAAGCCCGCCGGTGCCGCGACCTCGACGCCCCGCTCCGTGAACCGCACGCTGCCCGCCGGACCGTCGACGCACGTCCCGACGCGCGCGAGGTGGGTCCCGACGAGACCGCTGAACGCCTGCGCCTGCGTTTCCCCGAACGCCGGCGGCATGGCGACGAGCAGCTCGTACTCTTCGCCGCTCGAGGCAGCGATGAGCGGCGCCGCCCCGGGCCAGCACGGGAGGCGCTCGAGCGAGATCTCGAGCGCCACATTCGACGCGGCGGCCAGGTGGCGCGCGTCGGCCGACAGCCCATCGGAGAGATCGATCATCGCCCGCGCCCCCTGGCTCGCAAGCCACTGCCCCGCCTGGATGCGCGGCTCCGGCGCTGCGAAGCGCGCGAACACCGACGGCTCGGGGGTCCGGCCGGAGCGTAGCTCCCGCAAGGCGAGCTCCATCGCGCCGAGCCGCCCCGTCACCCACAGTCCGTCACCCACTTCCGCCCCGCGGCGGCGCACCGGCCGCGGCGCCGTGCCGATGGCGCACACGTCCACGATGAGCAGTGGCGCCTGCGACAGGTCGCCACCCAACACCTTGGCGCCGGCGAACGTCGCCGCCTTCCCCACGCCCTCCATGATCTCGGCCGCGTGCTCGGCGGGCGTCTCGAGCGGCATCGCCAACGCCACCAGCACCCCCGCGGCGCGGGCCCCCTCCGCCGCGAGGTCCGACAGCGACGCCACCGCGGCCCGATAGCCGATCTGCGACCGCGAGAGCCAGTCGCGCCGGAAATGCACGTTCTCGACCGAGATGTCGATGCTCAGCGCGATCGTCGCTTTCTCGGCGCGTAACAGAGCGCAGTCGTCCCCCAGCGCCTGGCCCGTCGGCCCCAGCTTCGCAAAGATCGCCCGCAAGCGGTCGAATTCCCCCCCACTCCCCAACCGCAGATGTGCACTCACTGCCGGCCTCCCACCACGGCGTCGCGCCGCAGCCGCACGACCCCGCTGTCGGTTGCCACCCACACCCAGCGCGGCGACGCCTGCACGTCGCGCACCGGCGCCGGGAGATCGCCGGGGATCGCGAGCCGCTGATACCCACCGCGGCCCACATTCCACCAGGCAAGTCCCAACGTCCCACCCAACCACACACCTCCCATATCGCTCCCTGCCGCAGTCAACGTTCCCAGCGCCACACGCGGCCGTTCCACCGACCACTGCGCGGTCGCCGGATCGCGCCATGCCACCTGATCGCTGAACACCGCGATCAGCGTGTCCGATTCCCGGGCGAGCGCCACCACCGGCGCGCGTAATGCCGGCTCAGCCTGGATCTCCGAATCGACCACCGGCGCGGGAGATCCCGGCCGAACCACGCCGAGGCCCGCAGCACTACCGACCCAGAGCGTCTCCCGCACCGCGACGAGGCTCGACACCGCC
>DASTHG010000227.1:0-3536 GCA_035718325.1 Gemmatimonadales bacterium
CACAGACCGCCGGCGTAGCCGTTGGGCGTGGCATTGTAGACCACGCGTTGTTGCAAGGTGACGGCATCGTAGCCGAGGATCCAGCCGTGGTAGGGCCCCCAGTCGCAATGGGATGACCAGGTCACGTACACGACGCCGTTCACCAGCGTCAGCGCCTGGCGCTGGTTCTGCCGCTGCCCATCGAAGCTGAGCACGTTGTTGACGTTGCCATCGCCGGTCCCGGGCACCGACGCGGTGATCTGCATCGGGCTGCCGGAGGCTTCACTCCCGTCGATCAAGCTGGCGGCATGCAGGTACTGCACGAAGGCGTTGCCGTCGGTGCTGCGCGCGACGAAATAGATGACTTGTCGCACCGTATCGATCACCGGGGTGCCGACGATGCCGATGTTGTTGCTGAAATCGGTATAGCCGCCGCCGCAGGCCCCTGCCATGTCGATATTGTGCGGTGGCCGCATCCCGGCTGCGGAATAGTTCTTGACCCAGTACCGAGCGCCGTTGTCCGCGTCGAAGGCGTACACGGTGTTGTTCACCGTGGCGACATAGACCACGTTGTGATCTCCGCTCGCGACGTGGACATGCCCGACCACCAGCGGCTGGGCATACACCTGGTCGTCCACGGCGAGGGTCAACACCTTGCCGAAATGCTGCTGGTTGACGTTGCTCGTGGTCAACGCCGTCTCATGGTCGTTCCAGCCGGCGCGCGTGTTGTCGTTGTGCTGCGTGACCACGGAGACGGATTGAGGGTTGGGCCCGCCGGTGTGGGTAATGTCGTCCTTGCAGGCGGCAAGCCAGACGACGGCGAGCAGGAGCGGCAGTTCACTTCGGACCATGATGAGCCTGTATGAATGGTTTACGTGGCCAGGCCACGCAGCAATTGCCGCGCGCACATGTAGCCTGGCGTTCCCGCGATCGAGCCGCAGGGATATGCTCCTGCCCCGCAGTAGGAAACGTTGGACCAGGCACCGAATCGATAGAAATCCTGCGCCGGATCGGCGGCGAATTGCCGATCGCTGAACTGTTGTCCCCCGACCAGCATCGTGTGGTCCAGGTTCCCGCCCGGAAAGAGAAACAGCTGTTGCAGATCCCGCGGGGTGAGCAGCCGGCTCCACACGCAGTCTTCCGGGTTCGCAAGATAGGGGAACAGCTGCGCTTTCACCGCCTCGACGACCTCGGGGAGCGCTGATCCGTCCCGGTTGAGCGCCAGATTCTTGAAAAACAGCGTCAGTCGGTCGAAGGGCTCGCTGAGGCCGAGCTGCCGCATTGCCGCTCCTTCGGGATAGATCTGGATGTAGCCCGGCTCGTAGTCCACGCCGTCGGCAGCAGGCCGCAGCGTCGCCCGTTCGAACGCCCGCAACGAGTCGACAGCGAAGATGAACCGGAACGCTGCCTCGCTGTGAGGATTAGTCGTTCCCTCTTTCCACTGCGCCGGTCGTTGAAACAGGAGCGTGAGCTTGCCGCTCGATCCGAGGAACCGCTTCGACTCGACCTGTGCGGTGAACGCGCCATCCCCGATCACCCGTGCGGCGGTGAGGGGGTCGGTGGCGAGGACCAGGTGATCGAATGGCAGCTGTGCGGCATTGCCCACCTGGGCGTAGCGCAGCTTGCCGATTTGCGGGTCCACCTGCTCCACGCGTGCGGCCAGCCGGATGTCGACTCCCAGCTCCTGGTCGATTCGAGCCAGCTCCTCGGTGACCCGCCAGATGCCCTCCTTCACAAAGCCGTAGTAGCCGTCGAACACCGACCCCGAGTCCATGAGCGGCAGGGTGAACGCCGAATAGGGATCCTTGAGCGACACTGGTCCGCTCTCCGTCACCGTCATCGCCATGTAGATCTTGGTGCGGTCGGCGGTGAAGTAATGGTCGAGCAGATCCCATGCGTTCCCGGTAATCCACAGCTTCACGAGCTTGCGACCGAGTCGGTCGCGCGCCGCGGCGAGCGTCGGTGCCACGGCGTCGCGATAGCCTTGCTGCAGAAATCCTACGACCTTGGCTTCATCGTGGCGAAAACCAGCGACGTCGCCCGTTTCCCCCCAGCGCGCGCGGAACTCCCGCTCGAGCGCCTCCGGGTCGCGGTGGATCCAGACACTGGCGTCGGGTCCAGGGAAGTAGACGCGCTTGGCATGATTGGGAACGAACGTCTCGAGGCGCTGGACGAGCCCGGTCTCGCGCCAGATGAAGTCGGGCATGAGGCCCAGGACGGACGCACCAACCGCGTAGCGCTGGGATCGGCCTTGCACCGTCGCGACGTCCCAAATGCACGCGCCACCGACGCGGTCGGAGCGCTCGAGGAGTGTGACCTCGCAGCCGCCCGTGCGGAGATAGTGCGCGGCGACCAGCCCGTTGATGCCGGCCCCGACAACGACGACCCGCGGCACGCCCAACCCGTTATCCGCCGCTGCCGAACTGCCGCGTGAACTTGACCTGGAACGTCCGCGCGATCGGCCGGTGCCAGGCGAAGAGACCGGTCGTGGTGTCGCCGGTGTTGAGCACCACGAACAAGCCGGTTCCCGCCGTATTGAGCCAGCCGAAGCGGATGTTGGCCGAGAAGACCTCGGCCTGGTTGTTGTACTGCACCAGCGACTGGACGAACATCCGCGGTGTGAAGAAGTAGCCGACGCGCAAGCCGACGAGCGAGCGGACGAAATTCCCCTGGTCGAGATGGACGTTGTTGTAGTCGAATTGCAGCGACGCGGTGAGTGCTGGTCCCCGCACCGTTGTCGACGACGTCCAGCCCCAGATCGTGCCGTTGTAAAACCCGCCCGCCACCATTTTGGTCAGGAACGACACCGGCGCGCTCGGGTTGGTTCCGACATCGAACGACGCACTGGTCCAGTGGTACTCGCCGACGGGGAGGGTGACTCCGGACGCGATGGTGAATGTGTCGGTGAGCCCCTCGCGATAGATGTTGACCTCCGGCCCGAACTGCCCGCCGTTGTTGAGCTCGGTCTGCCCGAGATCGAGGTGCATCCAGTCCGATTGCACCTTGCCGTCGAATCCGAAGTAGCCGCGGTAGGTGATGTGGGGCTCCCAGTACCGGAGGTAGCGGTTCTGCACCGGCATCGTGTAGAACACCGATGGTTCGTAATACCGGTAGCCGCTGCGGCTCAGGAATCCGACCTCGGGGTTGAAGTCCTCCCCCACCTGGGCGAAGCGCAACCCGTTGTCCCAGTGGCTGTCTTTGAACCCGAGGCGCCCGCTGAACGCCCCGTCGCGGCCGCTGCGTCCCGGCGTGCTGGTCTTGGCCGCCCACCAGTCGAACGTCACCGGATCGCTGAGCGCGAAGCGTCCATCGACAGCCAGCGTGGTGTTGCGGTCGTGGCCGTCGCGCGTGGCGACGCGGTGCACTGCGAGGACTCCGATGCGCGATCGCCCCCACTCCTTCAAGGCGCGCGAGACCGAGTACGAATTGGCCGGCTGAATCCCGGTCTCCCGCTCCGTGAACAACTGCAACACGCCGACCGTGAGCCCGGAGACGTTGCCCGACAATCGCCCGCCGCCGACGATGGGGACAGGGTTGCCCAGCGTGTCGATGCCGAT
>DASTHG010000228.1:0-8822 GCA_035718325.1 Gemmatimonadales bacterium
GCCGGACTATTGGGGGTCGCCGCGGACTCGCGCTAATTCATCTACTCGCGCTTGTGCTGCGCCTCGAGCGCCGCGCGCTCTCGCGTTTGGGCCAACAGACGCTCGGCAAAATCGACGCGCTCCTGCAGCTCTGCGATCTGCGCGGCCTGATCAGATTGGATGCGTTGCGTGTCTTCCAGTGCGGTGGCGAGCTGCTCCAGTGCTGAGGCTGAGTCTCCATGGCTTTGCCGCGCCGCCACTAGCGCCTTCACGACCTTTGTGATGGTGATAGCGACGATCGACACGATGGCGATGGCTACAAAGTATTCCGGCGGCACAGTGACTCCCCGAGTTTGCTTGGCCCTCGTACGTCCGGGGCTTCAGTGCAGTTTCACTCCCGAGCCCGCTCATTGCAGCAGTTCAGGCAGTTCCTGGCGCGTTGGGCCGGGACGATCGGACGAGCTTGGCTTTCCTGCCTCCTATTCACTACAATACCACTCGGCGGCTCGACGGCTTGGCGTCTCCTCGACGGCTCGGCGTCTCGTCGTCTGGATCCCGGTGAATTCACTGGCGCCCGTAGCTCAGTTGGATAGAGCATCGGCCTTCTAAGCCGAGGGTCGGAGGTTCGAATCCTCCCGGGCGCACTCTCACCCCCAAGCTTCCGCTACTCTCCGCGCCACCGTCCTCCCATTCTCCGCTCCCGCTGATCGTCGGGTAACACTTCCGTCGCCGCTTGCGCCGCGTTGCCGTTCTGACTCGCCGCCTGCTGGCTGAGCCACAACCCCGGGATCGGGACCGTAATCGTGATCTCGGCCGGCGTGCGGATCGCGGGTAGTCCCGTGAAGCGCTCCCGCATCGGCGCCGGCAGGGCGTTGGCCGTGCGCAGCGGGCAGGCGATGTAGTTCCCCACGATTCCGATCACCCGGTTCTCGATCATGTCGGCGAGCGAGCGGCCATCCTTGTCCACGACCTTGGAGAGGGCGAGATAGCGCAGCGTCGGGTCGCCGGCGGCGATCAGCGCGGCGGCATAGTAAGGAAGATTGGCCGCGATGTGTCCCAGGAGCCGGCTCTCCCGCGGATCCACTCCCGGCACGTCGGCGAGCGCCGCCAGGCTCGCGAGATGGGCCTGCGATTCCTTGTTGAGCACGAAGTCGCGAATCGAGAGCAGCCGCTTCCAGCTGTCCCCGGCGCGGCCCTCGACGTGCAGCGCGGCGAACGACAGCACCACCCGGGTGCCGTTCTCCAGTGTCAGGTGCCCCGGGAACTTGAGTGGTTGCTGATGGAAATCGGCAGCCCGGATGTATCCGATCCAGCGCGACGGTTTCTGCGGTGTGAGCCCCGGCGTGGGTTCGGTTGGCGGATCGGCGGGGAAGAAGTGCACCGCGTAGCGCGTCTGGTCGGCGTGCAGGAACAGCCACACCTGCCGCAGGTCCATCGGTGCCGCGTGGGGGTCCGTTTGGACGACGATCCGCAGCTCGGACACCGGCGGCGCCACATCGGGCTCGAGCGGCTTGCGTCCGATCCCGATCACCCAGTCGAGGTCGGGGAGCAGCGTGCGGTCGAGCAGCACGCGCCGCATCGGCGTCGCGAAGCGCTGCACCGTCGCCCGGGTCGCGAGGTTCGGGAGCTGGAACGGGATCAGCACCGCGGGCCGTACCCGTGCGGCCCGCGCCCCGATTCGGAATCGCTCCACCGGCTCGAAGAAGTGCACGCCGAGCGGGCGTGCCGGGTCGGGGTTCCTGATGACGCGCCGCACCGCTCCGTTGGGGGTTGGGCCCATCGCCTCGGAGACCCGTAGCGCGCGGCGCCGCAACGTGCTCGCGGCGTGTCCCGTGCGCTCCAGCAGCTCGCGCACGCACTCCACTGCGGCGCTCGAGAGCCCGCTCCCGTTCGTCGAGGGGGGCAGGGTGAACGGGTCGAGCGGCAGCGCGCCGTCCTCGGTGGTGAGCGCGTTCGCCAGCGTCGATCCAGCGATCAATCGCGCGATCAGCTCGACGGGCCGCGCGGGACGGGATGCCGCGCGCGTCGGCCCCCAGCTCCAGCGCCAGCGCGCATCGAACACGTCGAACGCCAGCTCCTCACCGCCCGCCAGGGTACCGGTGTAGAGCAGGTCGCCCGCGGCGTAGCCGAGGGATTGCCAGTACAGCTCCAGCTCGACCAGCGCACCGTAGCGCACGCCGTGTGACGCGGGGGCGGGAGATTCGAAGAAATCGATGGGGGACTGGCTGGCGAGAGTTGGGCTCGACGAATCGGCCTCTTCCTCCAGCGGCAGCACCGCGAGCCGGGAGAAGCGCAGCGTGAGGTCGTGCCCCACGGTTTCGACTGGTGCCAGTGTTCGCGCGCCGGTCGTGGGGGCCCGCTGGTCCGTCGGGGCTGGTAGCAAGGAGGTGGGTGCCGCGACTTCGGCGTTCCCGCCCTCGAGCATCGCCACCGAGATCTCGAGCGGCTCCTCGCTGCGCAACCCCACGCGCAGTCGCACCGTCGTCGCGTCGATGCGCGGGATCGGCACGAGCCCCTGGGCATCGCTCACCCAGTAGCCTGCCGGGTTGCCGGCGCCGTCGAGCAGCGAGACGGGGACGCCCGCCGCGGGTGCATGCGAGCCGGGTTGCACCACGCGCAACGGCCACGTTTGCGTTTCGGTCGGATCGATCATCGGAATGGTGAGAATGAATTAGCCCGGGCGACAGGGCGACGCCAGGGCGGACGCCGCAGTCGCTTGCGAGTCCCATGCCACACTTTTCGCATCACGGATGACGGTTGATGTGCGGCACGCGCGCTACGGACGCGGGATACATTGTGGCGTCATGAATCGCGTCACCTTACTCGCGTCTGTCGCGTTCGTCAGTGCCGCGGCAAACGGCGTCGCGCAGTCGCCACGCGCGGCCAATCCCGAGCGGCCTACGGTGGCGACCCACGCCTACGCGGTCGCTCCCGGATGCATCGAAATCGAGCAGGGGATCTCGGCCCGCGGCGCCTCGAATCTCAGCCAGGCCACGAGTTGGGATGTGAACGTCAAGATCGGGATTGCTCCGCACATCCAGCTCGGCATTTTCGGCCCCGGCTACGCCCGAACCAGTGCCGGCCATGGGGTCGGTGACTGGGGACTCGCCCTGAAGCTGCGGACCGATGTCTCCGATAAGGTCGCCCTTGCCGCCGTCCCAGCCGTCACGTTTCCAACAGGAAAGGAGCAGCTCGGCTTGGGTGCGGGCCGGGTGCTCGGTCAGCTTCCGCTGGTCGTAAGCATCAACGGTCCCGCGGGAATCCACGCCGACCTCAATGCCGGTCCGCTCGGCGTCGGTGCCGGTCGCCTGCAGTGGCTCACTACCGCGTCGTTCGGCCGGCCCCTGGAAGGGCCTCTGAGCGTCACAGCCGAGCTGTTTCGTATCAGCCCCGGTGCGGCTGGCCCTCGTCAGGCAGGCCTGCTCGGCGCGCTGCTCGTGACACCGGTGCAGTGGCTCGTGATCGACGCCGGCGGCACGCTCGGGCTGGGATCGGGGAGCCCGGACGTGATCTTCCTCGGCCTCACGACGAACCTGGGACGCCTCTAATAGAACGAGCCCCACGTAGTCGTGTGGGGCTCGTTTTTTCTGACAGCCGATAGCTGACAGCCGATAGCTGATAGCTACTTGCTGATCGTAATCGGCACCCCGATCGACAACAACACATCGGCATTGAGTTTCGACTTCATCGCGGTCGCGTTGCCATCGGGGTCGAACGAATAGATGTTCGCTTCGAGCGACACATTCAAGGCGAATTTCGGCGTGACCGAGGCGCGGACCCCGGCCCCCAGAATCGCCGCTGGCGACGTCACCTTGGTGGTATCGTTGGCGTGCTCGTTCTTCCAGAACGTTCCGCCGCGATGCACGATCCCCGCACCGATAATGAAATGCAGATTGGTGCGGGCCGGCCGGTACAGCATCCGCGCATTGGCGGTCACGATGTTGCCGGCCACCGAGAACGAGAATCCGCCACTGGTGCTCGTGTCATTCGCGAACGCCCGGATACCGGTCTTCGAGTACCCCGCGGCTGCCTCGATCCCGATCGTCGGCGATACCCAATAAGTGAGCCTTCCGCCGTACGTCGGGGCAGTGGTCTGCTGGATCTTCACATTCGATCCGTCCCCATTCGCGTCGTTGCTCATGGTCAGGAGGGCGTAGTAACTCGCGAAGAAAGGAGTGAGCTCGAATTTCGCCTGCGCCCGGGCGGTGCCCGGCGTCACGACGGCGCTCGCCAACACCAATCCCGCGATCGCCACGGTTCCATGGATCCGTCTGATCATGAACACGTCGTTCCTCCCAGGAAGTGTGATGCTACAGCCACCCTAGTGCCCTGATTCAACTACGACCGGCGTCAACCGCGCCGTCACCGATGCGTCTCCCAGCTGACCTTTGATGTTCCCGCCCCAGCACACCACGCCCGACGACGTGACGCCGCAGGTGTGGTTGCCGCCCGCCCCGACCGCCTGCAGCGACGGGCCGTAGGACACCTTGACGGGGGCCGACTTGTCGACGCGTGTCCCGTCCCCGATCTGCCCTTCGCGATTGCGTCCCCAGCAGTACGCTTCGCCGTCGGAGGTCAGACCGCAGGTGTGCTCAAACCCCGCCGTGAGGGCGGTGAAGGTCCGCGTTCCGGCGACCGGCACGGGAGAGTCGCGCTCGCTCTTCGACCCGTCGCCGATTTCCCCCGCGACGTTGGCGCCCCAGCAATACGCTTTGCCGTTCACCGCGATGGCGCAGGCATGTTTGCCACCGGCCGTGAGACTCGAGAACTTCACGTCGCCGTCGACGGGGTTGGGCTCGTTGGTGGCTTCGCGGGACCCGCGTCCCAGCTGGCCGGAGAAGCCGTCGCCCCAGCAATAAACCCGCCCGTCGGTGCCGAGCCCGCAGGAGTGGTCCGACCCTGCCGCGAGCATCTTGAACTTCGTCGTGCCGCTGACGCGTTGCGGGGTCGCGTTGCCGTGGTTCGTGCCGTTGCCGAGCTGGCCGTTGTCGTTGTCGCCCCAGCACCAGGCCACGCCGTCGGTTCCGAGCCCGCAGGTATGCCGCGCACCGGCGACGATCGACTGGAAGGTGTGTCCACCGATCACCGGCGCGGGTGCCGGCGGGCCGCCGTTCTTGCCGTTGCCCAGCTGGCCCTTCAGGTTGCCGCCCCAACAGATCGCGGCGCCGTCGGCGAGCGCGCAGGTATGGTTGTTTCCGGCGGTCAACTGCGTGGCGCCGGAGACGCCGTTGATGAGCAAGGGCAGATTCGACGCGGCGCCGGCCCCGGCATCCGCCATCTGCCCGAACTCGTTGCTGCCCCAGCAGGCGACGGCGCCGCTCGTCGTCAGCGCGCAGGTATGCTGCCCGCCCGCCGTCACCCCGCGCCGCGCCACCACGCGCCCGGCCTCGGCCGGCGGATTATTGGCGGGCGGCTGCGTGGTTGGTGGTGGCGTGACGGCCGGAGGCTGCGATTCGGGCCCCGGATTGTTCGCCACGGGGGGCGGCGCTGCCGGCGCCGGCACGGTGACGACCACGGTGGCTTTGGCGTTCTCGCTCGAGGCGGTGATCGTGGCCGAGCCGCCGCGGGTGGCGGTCACGAGGCCCGTCGGGGAAACGCCCACGATCGAGGGATCGCTCGTGGTCCACGTGACGTCGCGGTCGCGAATCGTTGTACCGCGGGCGTCCTTTAGGGTCACCGTGATCTGGCTCGACTTGCCGATGGCGAGCGTGAGCGCCGGAGGTGTGAGCGCGACGGTCGCGACGGGGACGAGCGCGACGCTGACCGTTGCCTGCGCTGTCTGCGACTCGATCTGTGCCGTGATCGTCGTCTGACCAGCGGCGACCCCTGTGATGACCCCGTTCGGCGTCACCGTGGCGATCGCATTGGCGCTCGAGCTCCACCGTACCGGGCGCCCCGTGAGCGCGCGATCATGGGCGTCGCGCGGTGTGGCGACGAGCTGCGTCTTGGCGCCGATCTGGAGTGAGGCCTCGGGCGGCGCGATCGTCACGCTCGCGACGGCGACCGGGGTGATCGTGATGCGCGTGCTGCCGGCTTTCTTCTCGACCAGGGCGGTGATCGTGACCGCGCCGAGGCGCAGCGCGGTGACAGTGCCGGTGGGCGACACTGTCGCGATCGTCCGATCGCTCGAGCCCCAGGTGATGGTGCGGCCGGTGAGCGCGTTGTCTTGGGCGTCCTTGGGGCTGGCGGTGAGTGCCGCCGTGTCGCCCGCGGCGATCGATTTCGGGCCGGCGACCTCGACGCTCGCCACCGGTGCCGCGACGGTCGTGATGACGACCGAGCCCGTGTCGCTCTTGCCCTCGATCGTCGCGATGACGTCGACGCGTCCCGGGGCGCGCGCCTGCACGAGGCCCGTGGGCGTGATGCGCGCCTTGGTACTGTCCGCCGACCTCCACAGGACGGTGTGCCCAGCGGAGGCGAGGATGTTGCGACTCGCGTCCATGAGCACGGCGGCCAGTTGGGCGGTGTCGCCGACTACGAGGGCCGTGGAGGATGGGATGACGGTGATCGACGCAATCGGCGCGGGCGGTGCCGCCGGAGTCCCCGGAGCGGGAGCAGGGGGCGTGCCCTTGCCGCGACCGAACATCGCCCAGGCGGCGACGCCGATGACGACGATCGCGGCGGCGAGGCCGATCCACTTGAGCATGCTGCCCTGGGCCGGTTCTGCGACGGGAGCGACGGTCGCGGGCGGCATCGTCGGTTTTGCCGAGGGCCGCTTGCGGGACGGCGGCGGCGGCGGCGTGATGCCACGCGGCAGGGGCGGCACCGACGTGGGGGTCGTCGTGCGGGCCTTGGGAGGTGCCGGCGGTGCGGTGGGCGGCACCGGCGTCGACGCGAGGATCGCGGTCGGCGAGTCGGTGATCTCCTGCGACGCGACCGTCGGGGTGATCGGCTCGAGCGGCGTGGACGGCAAGTGCGGCGCCGGCGGCTCGGCCGTCGCCGGGATCGGCGTCGTCGGCGCCGACGTGGCGGCCGTCGGCGCGGAGATCGGCGTACTCGACTTCGCGGGCGCCCCCGCCGTGGGGGGCGGCGTGGTGAACTTCGGCACCGGGGAGAGCGGTGTGCGCGGAGAAGTGCCCTCGGGGGCCGTGCCGCTGCGGGCCATCGCCTTCATCTTCTGGCGAATCGGGTCGCTCGCGGGTGGCGTGCCGATCGCCTCGATCGCCTCTTCCAAGGTCGGCCAGCGATCCTCCTTCTTCTTGGCGAGCATCCGTTCGACGGCTCGGGCCAGTTCCGGCGGACAGTCGGGGCGCCGTTCCAGGAGCGGCGGCGGCGGTTCGTGAAAGTGCTGCCACATGAGCGACATCACCGAATCGGCGTCGAACGGCACCCTCCCGGTGAGCATCTCGTAGGCGGTAATGCCCAGCGAGTACTGGTCGGTGGCCCCGTTGATCTCTTTCGCCGAGCATTGCTCGGGACTCATGTAGGTCGGCGTCCCGATCGTCGCGCCGGTCATCGTGAGGTTTTGCGATTCCCGCACTTTGGCGATGCCGAAGTCGGTGACGATCGCCCACCCGTCGGTATCGATCATGATGTTGGCGGGCTTGATGTCGCGGTGCACGACCCCGTTGCGGTGGGCATAGTCGAGGGCCGCGCCCGCCTGCGCGAGCACCGCCTGGACCATCTTGATCGGCAGGGCGCCATGCTCTTTGATGATGGCGTCGAGGGCCTTGCCGTCGACGTACTTCATCACGAAGAACAGCAGGCGTCCCGATTCGCGCACGCCGTAAATCGGGATGATGTGCGGGTGGCTCAGCTTGGCGGCGGTGCGGGCCTCGCGCTTGAAGCGATCGGCCATGCCTTTGCCGGAGGAGAGCAGGGCGGGGGACATGACCTTGATGGCGACTTTGCGATCGAGCGCGAGTTCGTGCGCCTCAAAGACGGTGGCCATGCCGCCGCGTCCCAGTTCGCGGGCGATGTCGAAGTCGCCGAGCGTGGCGCGACGCAGCTCGTCGATCAGCCCGGCTTGTGGATCGACCTCGACCTCGGCGCTGCTCGGGGAGGCAGTGGGGACCGGGATGGAGATGCCCGGCATCTTTTCGGTGGCGACGGCCTGCTCGCCCGAGGCGTCGTAGCCGCAGCGGGAGCAGAAGCGGGCGCCGGCCGCGAGGGGGGCGCCGCAGCGGGGGCAGGTGTTGAGCGTCGTCATACGGTGAAATCGGTGCGCAGCGAATTTAGCCCGCGGGGGGGTGGCGAGCAAAGGTTGGGAGGGGCCGTGAGGGGGTGTATGTCGTTATCGGGGGCCCCATTGACCCCGGGGTGGGGGACCGGTTAGTATGTGAGTCTCGCCGGCAAGTTTTTTCGCCGGTGGCTCTTTGAGAACTGATGGTCGAGCGTGTGGAGTGCGGCCCCGATATGAGCGATGCGCGGTCAGACGCGCGTCGTCAGGGGTTTGACTCTGAATGTGATTCGGACGACTTAGATACAACGCAGTCGTTCGATTTGAGCTGTTCGAATTCTCTCTTGGAGAGTTTGATCCTGGCTCAGGACGAACGCTGGCGGCGTGCCTAACACATGCAAGTCGTACGGGACTTGGGGGCAACTCCAAGTTCAGTGGCAGACGGGTGCGTAACACGTGAAGAACTTGTCCGGTGGCGGGGGATAGCCGGCCCAACGGCCGGGTAATACCGCATACGATCGCGCGGGGGCATCTCTGCGCGAGGAAAGCAGCCGCAAGGTTGCGCCGACGGAGAGCTTCGCGGCCTATCAGCTAGTTGGCGGGGTAATGGCCCACCAAGGCGACGACGGGTAGCTGGTCTGAGAGGATGATCAGCCACATTGGGACTGAGACACGGCCCAGACTCCTACGGGAGGCAGCAGTGGGGAATATTGCGCAATGGCCG
>DASTHG010000229.1:0-11538 GCA_035718325.1 Gemmatimonadales bacterium
CGCCCCCGAGCGCCATGATGTTGGCGACACTCCTGGGGGTCGCCGCGATTGTCCTCGTGATGCTGACGGCGACACGGCGCCAGGTACGATGAGCGATCGAGTCTTCGCGCTGGTGCTCACCTGCGTGAGTGTCTGCCAGACGCTGGCAGCGCAGAGCCGCTGGGACCGGCAAGTCGACGCCCGGATCACGCAGGCCGGTGGGACGCTGCGGGGGCGCGGCTACCGTCTGGCCGGCCTCGCGGGTCGCGGCACATTGAATACCGGAGAATCGGTGACGTTCTCCCTCGCACTGCCCGCCGGCGCCGAGAGTGCGCTGACCGGTGTCTGCGACGACGACTGCGCCGATCTCGACCTCTCGCTCTCGACCAATGGCTACGACATCGACGCCGCGCGCGGCGGCGGCAACGCCCCGATCGTGCGCGTGACCCCCGCCGCGCCGACCACGTACACGGTCACCGTCCGCATGGCGAGCTGCCGCGTGAATCCGTGCTGGTTCGCGGTGGCGGCGTTCCGGCAGGTGCTTACGAGTCCGCATCCGCCATCCCGGTGAGGTCGAGCTGCTCCGGGACAGCGGGATAGCGAACGCGACCATCGGACTCGATTCGCGCAAATGGCGTGAGCCGGTGCGCGTCGACTCGTGTCTCGCTCAGGATGTGCCCCACGTCGTGACCGCGCGCCACGAGCGCGTCGGCAATGAGCTGGCGGTGACAGCGCCAGGGCACAGCCTCGGCGCACATCACCGCCGTGCGTGACTCGCTGGCGAGCGCGATGAGCCGGCCGAGCGCCGCCTGGAATGCATCCGTGTCCATGTAGTCGGCGTAGCCGCGAAAACTCGGTGAACGCCACCCGGAATGCGGCGAATCCGGCCGCGGCTGGCGCCGCCCTCCTAGGTCCTGCTCGTGCGTGTACGCGATTCCGGCCGCCAAGAGCGCTTCCTCGAGTGCGGCGCGGGCGTACTGGGGATGACGCCGCGAAGCGGGATAGCGCCGCACGTCGACGAGGTGACCGATCCCCTGGGATTCAAGGAGCCGAAGAAATTCCGGGAATTCCCGCGTGGAGTGTCCAATCGTGTAGACCACATGCCAAAGGTATTCGCTGGTCAGTCGGGGACTGATATCCGAGAACGGTTGCGCGGCCTACCTTGTGACGCCGGCCGGGTCCACCAGGGGAGGGTGTATGCTTCGGATCGCATCGTGCAGCGGCGTCCTGCTGGTGCTGCTCTCCCACCCTGCCCTCGCCCAGCGGCCCACCGATTCGGCGACCGTCCAGGACTCCGCGCTCCGCGTCTTCTTCGATTGCCCCAACTACGGGCCAGGCTGCGATTTCGATTTTCTCCGCACGGAAATCACCTGGGTCAACTGGGTGCGTGACCGTGAGGCCGCAGACGTGCATGCGCTCATCACGACCCAACAGACCGGTGGGGGCGGTACCGAGTACACCCTGTCCCTGATCGGGCTGCGTCGCTTCGCGGGCAAGTCAGATACGCTCCGCTATTACTCGACTGGCACCAGCACGACCGATGAAGCACGCCATGGACTCGCTCACCTCCTCGAGCTCGGGCTCGCGACGTATGCCGCCACGACGCCGCTGGCCAGCCGCTTGACGCTGACCTACGAGTCCCCAACCGCGCCGGGCGCTGCCGCGATGCACGATCCCTGGAATGCCTGGGTGTTCACGATCAACGGCGGCGCGTTCCTCAACGGACAACAACAGGTGCACTCGACACAGCTCAACGTGTCTTTCGAGGCGAACCGGACGACGCCGCAATGGAAACACGACTTCAGTGTCTACGAGAACTACAGCCAGGATGTCTTCAAGGACGTGCCCGTGTTCGACACACTGGGGAACCAGATCGGCACACAAGACGTACGCAGCATCTCCCGCGGCTACGGCGGGAGCCTCCTCGTCGTGAAGAGTCTCGGACCCCACTGGTCAGCGGGGGTACAGGGCTCGGTCAATCATTCCACATTCGGGAACATCGACATCGGGCTCTCGCTCGGCCCGGCGATCGAATACGACATCTTCCCCTATGCGCAATCGACGCGCCGTCAGCTCACCCTGCAGTACGCCATCGGCCCACGGTACTTCAACTACATCGACACGACGATTTTCGGGAAGACCCGGGAGACCCTGGGCCGGCAAAGCCTCACGACAGCGCTCTCGGTGACGCAGCCGTGGGGCTCGGCCAGCATCTCGCTCACCGCCTCGCAATACCTGCAGGACCTGCACCAGAACCGGCTCGTGTTGTTCGGCAACTTCAGCCTGCGGCTCTTCAAGGGACTCTCGCTCAGCGTGTTCGGCGACGTCGAGCGCATCCACGATCAGCGGGCGTTGCCGGAAATGGGCGCCACGCCGGACGAGATTCTGCTGCGCCGGCGCGAGCTCTTGACCTCCTACAGCTATTTCACCTTCATCAACCTGAGCTATCGCTTCGGGTCCACGTTGAACAACACCGTCAATCCGCGCTTCGGGAGTAGCGGCGGCGGCGGCATGGTCAGCTTCTGACGCCTGGTGGCCCTGCATTGGGCGACGAGGTCCGCAAGACCGCGGCTCTAGTTCCCGCGCCAGAACCGGATAGATCACGGTCTTTGCATCCGCTAAGTTCTTAACCGTGACCAGTGCCGCTGTCGCTCCGTCCCTCAATCCCACACACCAGTGGCGCATCGTGCTCGCGCGCGATCGTCGCTACGACGGCGACTTCGTCTACGCGGTGCGCTCGACGGGGATCTATTGCCGACCCTCCTGCCCGAGCCGGCGGCCGCGCCGCACCCTGGTGCGATTCTTTCCGATCCCGGAGGCTGCCGAGGCAGCGGGGTTCCGCGCCTGCCGCCGTTGCCACCCGGGACGACTGCAGCCGCACGACCCAGCGGTGGCGCTGGTGCGCGACGTGTGCCGCGCCATCGATGTCCTTCCCGACGGCCCCGCGGATCTCACGAAGCTCGGTCGACTGGTGGACCGCTCACCGCATCAGGTCCTGCGCGCGTTCCGCCGCGTGCTGGGCGTGAGCCCGCGGGAGTACCGCGACGCGAAACGGGTCAGCCGCCTGAAATCCTCTCTGAAGGAGATGCCCCACGTGAGTCCCGCGATCTATGAAGCCGGATTCGGCTCCTCGAGCCGGGTGTACGAGCGCGCCGCCGGGGCGCTCGGCATGACACCCGCCACCTACGCCCGCGGGGGACGCGGCGCCGCGATTCGCTACAGCGTCGTCCCCTCTCCCCTCGGCACGCTGCTCGTCGCCGCCACCGAGCGCGGCATCTGCAAGATCGCTCTCGGCGACACCGCGGCTGCACTCGAGCGCGACCTGCGCCGCGAGTTCCCCGCATCCCGCATCTCGCGCGACGCCGGCACCCTGGGGAGCTGGGTCGAATTGATTCTCGCCCACCTCGCTGGCTCAGAGCCGCACCTCGATCTGCCGCTCGACATCCGAGCCACGGCGTTCCAACAGAAGGTGTGGAATGCGTTGCGGAAGATTCCGTACGGGTCGACGCGGTCGTACCAGGCCGTCGCCCGTGCGATCGGCAGCCCGAGTGCGACGCGCGCCGTGGCACGCGCCTGCGCGACGAATCCCGTTGCGCTCGTGATCCCGTGCCATCGCGTCGTGCGCGAGGACGGGCAGCCAGGCGGATACCGGTGGGGAACTGAGAGAAAGGAAGCGTTGCTGAAGCGGGAAACAGACGCCCAGGAATCAGGGAGACGCTAAACGGCGTCTCCCTCGGCGCCCGGCCTCTACCGCCCCGGAAGCTCTTCGACCTCCACTCCCTGCATCGGTGCCCGCGCCGCGCGGATCTCCTCGTGCCGGATCTGGCCGCCAAAGTACCCCGTCGGGATCAGCGCACCGATCGCCAAGACGGCGACCAAGACGCCACCCGTAAGCACCAGACGGGGCACCGGCCGATTGTGGCGCGAGAAAAACATTCCGAGGGCCGCGACGATTCCCAACCCTGCCGTCAGGCCCATCGCAACCGTCGCGAGCGTCTCATGACGATCGATCAGAGCCCTCGCGACTCCGGGCACTCGCTCGATCGCATCCTCGGCAGGTTCTCCCGTCAGGTACACCGGAATCGTCAGCACGGCCAGCAGGAGGAAACCCGCGAGCGCCGCGCGTTGAACTTCGCGCTGGCCGCGCACCATCCCGTAGAGAAGCAAGCCCGTCATCAGCGGGATTCCAATGATGGGCAGATGATTCAGCAAGAGATGGATGTGAACGAGGCTCATGGTCGGCGCCTGAAGTGGACGAGTTGAATGTCATCCTGTCAGGCTGAATCGAGCGTGAAATGAGTCTGAAATCTCCCGCGAGGGAGTCTCTCCTCGAACCTAATTCCTCAAAACCACTCGGCGGCTCGGCGGCTTGGCGTCTTCCTCGGCGTCTCGGCGTCTCGCCGTCTGCCACGGAGCCTCACTGGCTTTTTCTGACAACTCTCCATCTGCCCTGCTGTACGTCCTGTGAATTCTCGTGACGAGACGAGTACGTCCCCGACAGGGTATCGCCCACCAATCGTCCGACGAATGTCGTGTGCAACGGGCAATTGCATGTCGGGTCGGTGTAGGGCGCGAGCGATCCGCTCACCATCCCTCCCGTCACGCGGACGAATTTGATGTCGATCGCCTGCGCCGGGCGCGGCGCGGACTGCGGGCTCGGCGGTCCGGCCTGCGTCGGCCCCGCGGCGGTGTAGCGCGGCGTCATGACGACATCTCCCGTCGCCGTATCGGTGCCAGATTTCAATTCGAAGAGGATGCTGCCGCTGCGACCGGTTTCTCCACTCGAATAGTCACCACTCCATTCGCCGGCAAGCTTCGAGATATCGGCCTCGCGTCCCACGACGGGAACGGGCGTCTGGCCGCCGCCGCAGGCGATCAAGAGACCGGCGACGGCGATGGCGCCGGCTGACACGTTCGTAGACATGAAGATCCTCATGATGTGACGGGTCAAGAAGTATGACGGCGCTCACTGCGCGAAGGTTGCGGGCTGGCCGAATCCGGACGCCTCCCGCACCTGGTGCGCTTGCCACAAATGCCGCCGGTCGTGCGCCGCCAGGAACGCCAGATAGGCGCCCAGGGGGACGCGAATCAACCGCGACACGGGTGACACGACGATGGTGCGCTTCAGATTGAGCCCCACCGACTGGCGCACGCGCTCCAGGATGCGGCCGCGCGACGCGGCGAGCTCCGTCAACACGGCATCCCGCGCCAGGGATTCCCGAGCCGGCTCGAAGATCCGGTTCGTCTTCATGCGCCATTTCACGGGCGGCTCCATCGACCTGACCATCATGCGGGCGAACAGGCCGTAGCGCACCGGCCCCTGGGCCATCCATTGATGTTCCCGGGCTGCGGCGATCCCCCGGTCGATGGCGGGGAGGACCGCGTCGGTCCCGGTCGCGAGGTGCTGCAAACACTGGCCGATCGACCAGCTCCCCGGAGCGGGCTGCCAATTGAATTCCGCCTCGCTCAACGATCCCGCGAGGGCGCGCGCCTTGCCCTGCGTGGCTTCGAACTGGCCGCGGACGGCTTCGAGCCCGCCGAATTGATCCAGGGTCGACATCGTTGGTGACCAAAAGATACCCGGCGTGATAGGTTTTGGGGCGTGCTGTCGTCCATCCGGCCGGTGCTTCGCGCCATCGGCGTCACCGTCGTTCCTGAAGCCGCGCAGCTCGACGAACAGCAGTGGATCGCGCTCGAAGCGATCGTGCGCGGCGCCCTCATACCGCGCCCCCGCGCCTTGCAACGCCAATTCATCCTGCTGGTGCGCGCCATCGAGTGGCTCGCGCTGCTGCGGTACGGCCGCCGCTTCACCGCGCTCGACGCAACCCGTCGAGAGCGGTTGCTCGCGCAGCTGCAGAACGCGCCCATCCTGCTCGTGCGCCGGGGCATCTGGGGACTGCGCACGCTGCTCCTGATGGGATACTACGGCAGCGCAGACGGCGGCCGCGCGATCGGCTATCGCGCCGATCCACGCGGCTGGAACGCCCGGGGATGACCACCTCCCTGCACTACGACGTCGCGATCATCGGATCGGGGGCCGGCGGCGGCACCGTCGCGCAGGCGCTCATCCCGCTGGTTCAGGCCGGGAAGCGGGTAGTCGTGCTCGAACGGGGCCCCCGGTTCCGCGACTCGGAGTTCACCGGACGCGAGCTCGAAATGGCCTCCCTGCTCTACGCCGACAGCGGCGGCCTTCTCAGCGACGACGGCACGATGACGCTCGCCTTCGCCCGCTGCTACGGCGGCTCGACCGTCGTCTATACCGGCACCTCCCTCACCGCTCCCGAGCGCGTGATCCGCGCCTGGGGAGTTCCCGGACTCGAGCACGCCGATCTCGTCACCCGCTCCCATCGCTACCTCGGTGAAAACAACGTGCACCTGCTGCCCGCCGAGGAGTTGAACGACAACAACCGGCTGTTCGCATTGGGCGCCCGCAAGGCGGGCTTTGCCGTCGAGCAGTTTCCGGTCAACGTCAAGGGATGCCTGGGCTCGTCGCTCTGTAACCTGGGATGCCCCAACCGGGCGAAGCAGGGCACGAACCGGGTACAGCTGCCCGCCGCGGAGCGCGGCGGCGTCGCCGTGGTGACCCGCGCGGAAGTGCTGCGCATCGATTCCGACCGATCCCTCGCCGTGCGCGTGTCGAGTACGGCCGACGGGGCGATTGGCCTGCCGTCGGAGTGGGCGCCCGGCGACTACCGCGTGGAGGCCAGCGTCGTCATCTGTGCTGCCGGGACGCTGGGGACCAATCCGCTGCTGTTGCGGTCGCCGCTCCCGCTGCCCCGCTCCCTCGGACACGGGTTCACCTGTCACCCGGCGCTGATCATGGTGGCCGTGCACCCGCAGCCGATCACGAACGATGTCGGACATCCCAAGAGCTTTTTCGTGGACCGCGGCGTCGAAGAGGGGTTCGTGCTCGAGACATGCATGTACTTCCCCTTCACGACCGCAAAGGCGCTGGCCGGATTCGGACCGTTGCACAGCGAGGTCATGCGTGCCTACCCGCGGCAGCAGCAGATACTCGTGCTCTCGACCGATCGCGCGGATGATGGGAATCACATTGGGGTCGATCGGGACGGTGGCCCTGTGGTGCACTACCGCTTTTCGCCTGAAGTCGTCCGAGCGCTGGTGCGGGGCAATCGCGCAGCGGCACGGATCTGCTTTGCCGCCGGGGCCACACACGTCCACGCCCCGTTCGCGGATCCGCCGCTCATAGCAGCCCGGGATGCTCCCCACATCGACGAGCTGATCGACGCGCGGCACTGGAAACCGGGGAAACAGTCGATCGCCTCGGCGCATCTGATGGGCGGCTGCCGCATGGGACGCTCCCCGGCGGATTCGGTCACCGACAGCTGGGGACGGGTCCACGGACTGCCGTGGCTTCGGGTGGCGGACGCGTCGCTCTTCCCCGACGCGCTCGAGATCAATCCCTACTTGACGATCATGGCGCTGGCCGACCGCGTCGCCGAGGGCGTTCGCGCTGAGGCTGCCTCGCTGCTTTCCTGATGCGCGAGGAACGCCACACCTTGGGCCACGATATCCGGCGCGCGGACGATCTCCGAATGCCCCAGCCCGTGCGTCGTCACCAGCCGGCCGCCGGGCCACGCGCCGGCGATCGCGCTTCCATCCGCCCAGGGAATCACGACATCGGTGTCGTCGTGGATCGCGAGCAGCGGCGTCGTACGGCGGCGCGCCAGGGCCACGATATCGAGGTCCGACCAGGAAAACCCAATCCGCCGCTCGCTGTTCGTGCGCAGGCGGTCGATCACTTCGGGACGGAGACCGAGCTGCCGCGCCCAGAGCAGCGTATAGCCGACCGGGTCGGCTGATGGCGCGACGAACACGGCGCGCCCCACTGCAAGTCCCCACTCCATCGTCAGGGTCGTCACCGACGCGCCGAGCGAGTGCGCCACGACTCCGTGCGCAGGGCCATGCGCCAGAACGACGGCGCGCAGGGTGCGGGCCATCTGCACCATCGAGCTCATGCGCCCGCTGGAAGCGCCATGCCCGATGGCGTCGAATGCGATGACCCGGAAGCCGGCATCGACCAGGGGCTGGACGAAGGCCGAGAGCCGGCCACCGCGCGATCCCCAGCCGTGCACGAGATAGACCGCGGGACCCGCACCCCACGACCACCCGACAATACGCCGGCCTTCGACCTCGACCTGGAACCCCGTGCCACGATCCAGGACGGCGCGCATCGCGGGCGTCAACCGAGAGCGGCGCGGTGTGAAGAACACGCGTTCGGCGATCCGGGCCGCCGCTCGCGGCGAGAGCCATTGCACGCCACGGAAGAACAGGCGGAGAAGCCGCATATTCGGTAATCTAGAAGGGCGTGAGCCTCGATTCTATCCTGAAGCCCAGGTCCGTCGCCGTCATCGGCGCGTCGCGACGTTCCGATACGATCGGGAACGAAATCCTCTCCAACATCGTGAAGTACGGATTCACCGGCGCCGTCTACCCGGTGAACCCCAAGGCCGCGTCGATTCATTCGATCAAGGCGTACCCGTCGGTCGGCGATATCCCCGACGCCGTCGATCTCGCGGTCATCGTCGTCCCCAAAGAGCATGTGCTCGCCGTCGCCGAGTCCTGCGGCAAGAAGGGTGTCCGCGGGCTGGTGGTCATCTCGGCCGGCTTCAAGGAGGTCGGCGAGACGGGGGCGGCGGCCGAGCGCCAGCTCGTGGAGGTCGTACGGCGCTACGGGATGCGGATGGTGGGTCCCAATTGCATGGGCGTGTTGAACGGAGCCGCGGAGATTTCGCTCAACGCTACGTTCGCCCCCGTGATGCCGCCGTTCGGGCACGCGGCGTTCGTCTCCCAATCGGGGGCTCTCGGGTTGAGCGTGTTGGATTACGCCACCGAGTACGGGATCGGTATCTCGCAGTTCGTCTCCGTCGGCAACAAGCCGGACGTCAGCGGCAACGACCTGCTGCTGCAATGGGAGCACGACGACACGGTCGGGGTGATCCTCATGTATGTCGAGAACTTCGGCAATCCCCGCCGCTTCCTCGAAATCGCCTCCCGGATCGCAAAGCGGAAGCCGATCATCGCGATGAAATCCGGCCGCTCGCGGGTCGGAGCCCGCGCGGCCGCCTCGCACACGGGCTCCCTGGCGGCGAGTGACGCGGCGGTCGACGCGTTGCTGACCCAGGCAGGCGTCCTGCGGGCCGCGTCGATGGAAGAGCTGTTCGACATGGCCATGGCGTTCACCGGACCGCCGCTGCCGCGCTCCCGCCGCACCGCGGTCCTCACCAACTCGGGGGGGCCCGGTATTCTCGTCGCCGACGCCCTCGAGCCCCAGGGCATCGAGCTGGTCGATTTGTCGCCCGAGACGATCGCCCGGCTGCGCCCGCTCTTCCCAGAGGAAGCGAGCCTGCGCAACCCGGTCGACATGATCGCCTCGGCCACCGCGGCCGACTATCGCGCCGCGCTCGATACCCTGCTCGCCGACGGTAACGTGGACTCCGCGGTCGCGATCTTCGTCCCGCCGCTCGGCATCCACGCCGGCGACGTCGCCGAATCCATCGCCGCGGCGGCCGGCAAGCATCCGGCAAAGACGGTCCTCGCGGTCCTCATGGGCCGGGAGGGCCTTCCCGAGGGGCGGGCGGAGCTGCACCGCGCCGGAATCCCCGCCTACATCTTCCCCGAATCGGCTGCGCGCGCGCTCGGGGCGCTACGCCGCCTGCGGGAATGGCGCGCTCGTCCGGAGGTCCCCGAACGACCGCTGACGGTGGACCGCGAACGGGCCGCGCGGCTCATCGCGCAGGCGCGATCCGACGGCCGGACCCGGCTCAACGATCTGGAAGTGCTCGGCGTGCTCACGGCCTACGGGATCGCGACGGTGCCGGCGCGTCTCGCGCGCGACGCGGAGGACGCCGCGCGCGCTGCGGCCGAGATCGGGTACCCGGTCGTGGTGAAGATCGTCTCTCCGCAGATCCTGCATAAGACCGACGTGGGCGGCGTGCGGACGGGGATCGAGACCGCCGTCGAGCTGAAGCAGGCCTGCGTCGAGATGCTGGACAGCGTCTCCCGGCATGCCCCGAATGCCACGATCAACGGTCTGCTGGTGCAGCGCATGATCTCGGGCGGCCGCGAAACGATCGTGGGGGTCAGTCGCGACCCCGTGTTCGGCCCGCTCGTGATGTTCGGGCTCGGCGGCATCTACGTCGAGGCGCTCGGCGACGTCGTGTTCCGCATCGCCCCGCTGGGTCCGCTGGACGTGCACGACATGCTGAAAGGGATTCGCGGTACCGCGATCCTCGAAGGGGTCCGCGGGGCTCCGCCGGTGGACTTCGCGGCCCTGGGGGAAGTCGTGGCGCGCGTGTCGCAGCTCGCGCTCGACCATGAAGAGATCGCGGAGCTGGATATCAATCCGCTGCTGGCGATGCCGGTAGGAGTAGCGGCAGCAGATGCGAGAATACTCCTGGAAAACAGGACTTGAGCGATTAGACGCACAGACACACAGGCAGACCAGAACCTGCACTTCTAGACGTACAGACGCACAGCGGTGATGAGTGGTTCGTAAACAGGAATTCCCGTTTACTGACAGCTGTTCACCGCTGTGCGTCTGTACGTCCAGCCTATTGCCGTTTCTATTGCCTCTCTGCTGTCTGCTTTGTCACTGGTCCACCGTGTTTTTGGAACCAGCTCATCATATACAGCTGCGTCCGCATGAAATTGGTCGGTTTCGAGCCGGTGCCGTGATACTCGCCGTTGAAGCGCAGCATCACCGTCTCGATGCCGCGGTACTTGAGCGCCGAGAAGTACTCCTCGGTCTGCGGAATCGGGGTGCGGAGATCGAGCTCGCCCGTCATGAGCAGGGTCGGCGTCGTCACGTTGCCGACGTACATGAGCGACGACTGCTTGAGCCACTGCTCCGGCTTCTCCCAGAACGGCGCGTCGAAAAAATTGTAGGTGAAGAAAGGAATGTCCGTCTCCCCCGCCATGCTGATCCAGTCGATGACGGGGCAGCGCACGGCCGCCGCGGCGAAGCGGTGCGTATGCCCGATCACCCACGAAGAGAGCACGCCGCCGCCCGAGCACCCCGAGACGTACATGCGGGTCGTGTCCACGATGCCGCGACCGATAACCGTATCGACGCCAGCCATGAGATCGTCGTAGTCGACGCCGGGATAGGCGTGGAAGATGGCGTTGCCGAACGCCGATCCGTATCCCGTCGAGCCGCGCGGATTCACGTACAGCACGACATAGCCGTCGGCGGCAAAGTTCTGGAACATGTAGCTGAAGCCGACGTTGTAATTGCCGTGCGGCCCCCCGTGAATCTCGAGAATCAGAGGGTACTTCCTGGCGCGGTCGAACGACGGCGGCTTCACGATCCACGCTTGGACGCGAGCGCCACCACTCGAGACGTAGTTGATCTCCTCCACCTGTGCGAGCTTCATGCGCCCGAGGATGTCGGCGTTGACGTTCGTCAGCCGGGCCACCGGGTCCGGCTTGCGCAGATTGTAGCGCACGATGTCCGCGGGATGCGTCGCATCGCTGCGCGTACCGACGGCATTGAGATTGCGGTCGAGCGACGTGAGGGTGAGCATCTGGGCACCGCTC
>DASTHG010000230.1:0-7463 GCA_035718325.1 Gemmatimonadales bacterium
CGGTTTGCTGCGCCTCGTCAGCTACCGACCGCTAACGTAGGTGTGGTCGTACCAGAGGTAATCGACCTCCGTCTTCGCATCCCCGATCCCGCCCCACATCCCGCTCAACCGCACACTCTCCATCTTGTACGTGTTGCTCCCCTGCGTGCACAGATCCGTCCGGTTCACGTTCAGCACCCCGTCGACCCACACCTTCACGACGCCGTCCGACGAACTCCCCGTGCTGGCCATCTTCACGTACATCTCATAACGGTGCCACTCCCCGGGCCCGATCGGCGTCTGCGTCACGTTCGGGTCGAGGCGAATGCTGGGACAGCCGTAGAACTGATTGACCAGGCTCGCCCGGAACGGCGACCCGGTCCCGTAGATCTCCAGCCACAGCGCCGAGAAGTTCACGCCGTTGTTGTCGTGCAGATACAGGATCTTCTGCACGCCGGAGCTGTGCGGCTGGTACGGATTACTGAGCTTCACCCACATCCCCACGTAGATCTCGGTGGGCTGCTGCGCCGCGGGGATGTAGAAGTCCGCGCGGCCCGGACCGATGGCGTCACCGCCGCCGGTCATCCCGATCGGCGACAGGTCCTGCAATGCCCCGCTCGGCGAGAATGGCAACCCGCCGAGGGTGACGAGACTGGTGTGGCCTGCGGTGTTGTCGTTCAACACCCAGCTGCCCAGCGTATTCCACGGCTGGTCACTCAACACGGCCAGCCCACTGGGCTCATTGGGCCAGCTTGGCGGCGGCGGCAACACGTTCACTGTTACGCTCGCCGTTCCGCTCACCCCGCCGCTCGTCGCGGTGATCGTCGACGTGCCGGCCAGCAATCCCGTCACCACGCCGCTGAGCGAGATCCCGGCGATCGTCGGTGCGCTCGAGCTCCACGTGACCGGGCCGGTGACCACGGTGCCGTTCGCGTCTTTCAGCACCGCGCTGAACGCCTGTGTCGCTCCCACGAGGATCGACGTGCTTGCCGGGCTCACAGTCACGCTCGCGACCGGTCCCGGTCCGCTCGATCCGTTGACCGTGATCTGGGCCCGACCCGACTTGCCCTGACTCGTCGCCACGATCGACGCCGCGCCGGGACCGACCGCCGTGGTGTAGCCGGTGGCGCTCACCGTCACGACCGCGGTGTTCGTGCTCGTCCACGTTACCGACGACCCGGTGATCAGGTTGCCGTTGGAGTCCTGCAACGTCGCCGTGAACTGCGCCGCGTCGCCCACGTTGCCGGTGTCGGAGGAAGGAGTCACCGTGACGCTGGCCACGCTGCCCGCCTTCACCTTCACGTGGCCGTTGCCATGGTGGGAGGCGGCCTGCGCGCTGACGGTGTAGTCCCCGGTGCCGGACCCTGCGGTAAACAGGCCGGAGGACGTGATCGTGCCGCCGGTGGCGGCCCAGGTGACCGTGATCGGAACGCTGTCCCCCGCGTCGGTGCGACCGTACGCGTAGAACTGGCTCGTCTGGTTGGGTGTCAACGTGACGCTATCGGGAGTGACAACGACACTGGCAATCGTGGGATTGACGGGCACCGACACGGACCGCGTCGTCTCGCAGGCGCCGAGCGCCGCGAGCGCGAAACAGAGTCCGGGAGCGCGCAACCGCGAAAGACGGTGCGCGAGTTTGAATGCGAACGGCACGGTTCAGCTCCTAACGGGCGACAAAAAAAAGAAAGGCCGCCAGCGTCGACTGTATGTCGGTTTGCTGGCGGCCCGGCGGACATCGCGAGGATTTACTCTCGCCTTAGTCCCGTAGCTCTGCGTCGCCATCTTTCGAGGGCTTTGCTCTGAGCAGCGGATTCAGTGTTGTGAACGGCTGGATAGTGCCGTCGCCCGATTCGCTGGAGCTCGCTGCGCTCCATCAACGGGCGCTGCACACTAGCAACAGGGGTCAAACGCCCGCAAGCGGTGCAACGTAAGTCGCAGCAAGCCAACCGCGTAGGGATTCAGTCGCGGTTGGCTGCTGCGTTCTAGTGCAGAAAAGGGGTTTTAGCGATGTAAGGATTATTGAGTCAGGGAATCTCTGAGGCCCATGATCATGTCCTCACCGAACCGGCTCCCACGCGACAGCGTGATACACATCCTGCCGAACTTCCGTTTGTCCAACTACCCAGCCGGACTGGTTCAGGCCCGCAGCGCCCGCGTTGCCATTCGCGAAGACGGTGCCAAGATCGGATAGCGTCCCGGTGTTGTTCCATCCGACCGGCCACCGGTGCTGCAATACGTTCGGTGGAGAGAACGGCGCCCCGGAGTCCATGATGCGAGTGACGAAGCCAAGATCGTTGTCCGCTACGAACCAACCGCTCGACCCGACAGGAAGCCCGCGTCCCACCGGGACAGTGTCTTCAAATCCGTAATCAGTCAAAACCGAGTACCCTGCGGGTTCATCGGGCCATGGATTGATGAGGGTGGACGTTCCAGAGAAGCCGTGCGCGGGCGACGACGTTTCCGGCGAGTTGATTGAGCTACGGTCGCAGGCCAGGGACCCGACCAGCGCCGCGCAAAAGAGTGCGGCGGTATGCATTTGATGACCTCCTCTATCGTTATCGACCACTTATGTGGACGTGGTCATACCAGTAGTAATCGTTCTCCAACTTCGTGATCGGCTCTGCACCACCCCACACTGCGCTCAGCTTGAACTCCTTGAGCGCCTCCGACGGAAAGCTCTGGTTGGCGTAATCGCCGATGAGTCGTCCATCCATCCACCAGCGCACGATCCCGTTCGGTGGAGTGGTAGACGTGTTGTAGACCACCAGCCACTCGATGCGATGCCACTGGCCGAGCGTCACCTGACCGTTACCGCGGTTCGGCACGAGCCAGACACCGGGAGACGTCGTGAACTCGGGGTATACTCGTACTTCGAACGGACCACCCGGTGGGCCGTACATGACCATGGCCATGTTGCCGCTGTTGTCGGTGCGGAGGTATTGGATCTTGTTGCTATTACTGACGTGGCCCTGCCAGGGATTGCTCGGCTTCCACCACAGTCCAACATAGACCTGACGGAGTCCCCCAAGTCTGTAGAACTCCGCCCCGGGCCCGATACCACCAAGAAACCCGATCGGGAAGAAGTATTGAATTACGGACGGTGGTGACAACGGGGCTGATGCATCTGTGGTGATCGTCACGAGCCCGAGTGTGTTGTCGACGATGTTCCACCCGTTGCCCGTCAGCGCGTTGAACGGGTCATCGGCGACAGTGGCGTACCCCGCCGGCTCATTGGGCCACGCCCCCGATCCCGGCGGCAACACCGTCAACACCGCCGATCCGACCTTCCCCTCGGCCTGCGCCGTGATCGTGGTCGCGCCCGGGGCATGCCCCGTCGCCAACCCGCTCCCCGTGACCGTCGCGACGGTCTGGTCGGCGCTGCTCCACGACAGCGATCGCCCCGTGAGCGCGTTCCCCGCCGCATCCTGCAGCAGGGCGCTGAACGGCCACGCCCCGTCCACCGGTACCCACGCGCTGTCCGGTTGCACCGCCACCGACGCCACCGCCGCCGTCGACCCGCTGATGTCGACCTGCGCGTTGGCGCTCAGCCCCCAATCGGGGCTCTGGGCCGACACCGCACAGGTGCACGGCGTCGACCCCGCCGTGAACACCCCGTTGGCGTCGATCGTCCCCCCCGTCGCCGACCACACCACCGGCAACAGCGTCTGCGTCGAATCGGCGGTCAGACCATAAGCGGAAAACGTCTGCGACTGCCCCTCCACGAGCGACGCCGTGGACGGCACCACCACCGCCTTGACCACCTTGCGGGCCTGGTCGGACGGTGGCGGCAACGATTCGGCCGCGAGGCACGCCACCACCCCGATGACCACTGCCGCCGCGAGCCATCCGACCATGCGGCGCGGCTCCCGGCACACGGCTTGCACTTGCTGCATGATGCGATGCTGCACTTCCTCTATTATGAAGGCCTGCGATTGATCGGCCTTCCCGCCGTGGCGCGCCGGGCGCGTCGGGCGGGCGTCATTCTCGGGTTTCACAACGTCGTTCCCCTGTCACTGGCGCCCGCCGGCGACCCCGGCGTCCACCTCTCACTCGAGGCGTTCACCGACCAGGTCTCCTGGCTGGCGCGTCATTATCGAGTGATCCCGCTCGGCGAAATCGTGGACCGGCTCAGCGCCGGTCGGTCCCTGCGCGGGCTCGCCGCGATCACCTTCGATGACGGCTATGCCGGCACGCTGCACTACGCGTGGCCGCTGCTGCTCCAGCTCGGACTCCCTGCTACGTGCTTTCTCGTGGCCGGCCAGCCGGGCGCTGCACCGTTCTGGTGGGATCACCCCGCCGCCGCCAGCGCTGATTCCGATGACCGGGAGCACTGGCTCACCATCCACCGCGGAGACGGCCCCGCGATTCACGCCACACTCCCGGCCCCAACACCGCCCATCCCCTCCTCGCACTTGTCGGCCCGGTGGGAAGCGGTTTCCCTCGCCTCGACCAGCGGCCTGACGCTCGGCGTGCACTCCTACACACATCGCAACCTCACCCGGCTTGACGCCCACGAGTTGGAGCGTGAGCTGCTCTCGAGCCGCGACGCGATTCGCCAGCGCACTGGCATCAACCCGGAATTCTTCGCCTACCCCTACGGACGCTGGGACCGGCGCATCCGCGACGCGGTGCAGCAGGCCGGCTACCGTGCCGCCGTCACCCTCGACTATGGGCTCGTCACCTCGGGCGCAGACGCGTGGGCGCTCCCCCGCGTCAACGTGCCCGCATCCATCGGGCCATCCGCCTTCGAGGCGTGGGCCGCAGGACTCGCTCCAACGCTGCGCCGCCGCAGCGCCTGACGCCGCCACGCCCTGGCGCCGCTCTTGCTTGAACGGGCGGCGTGCTCGAACACCTCCGCGGGCTGCGCGTGGCCCAGCTGATCGAATGCGATGGCCCAGGAGGAGCCGAGCGCGTCGTGGCATCGCTCTCGGCCGGACTCGTTGCCGCGGGGTGTGAAGTCGTTGCCTTCCTCCCCGCCGGCGGTGAAGGCTGGCTCGCCCGCGAGCTCGCGCCGACGGGCGCCTCGCTCGAGTACTTCCGCCTCGACCGCCCCATCTCCCTCGGCTTCGGGCAGCGATTGGCGGCGGCGCTGCGCCGCCTGCGCATCGACATTGCCCATAGCCACGAATTCACGCTGGCGTGCTACGGCGCCTGGGCCGCCCGCGCCGCCGGGATTCCGCACCTCTTTACCATGCATGGCGGCCGCTACTACGCCGGACGCCTGACGCGTCGCGTGGCGCTGCGCACCGCGGCGGCCCTGAGTCGTCCCGTGGCGGTGTCGCAGACCGTCGCTGCGGCACTGCGCCGCGACTTGTGGCTGCACGCTCCCATCGCCACGGTCCCCAACGGGGTTCGCTGCACTCACGCCGACCACTCGACGCTCCGCCACGAGCTGCGGCTCGATCCGGAAGACCGGCTGCTGCTGGCGATCGGAAACCTCTATCCGGTGAAGGGGCACGCGCTCCTGATCGAGGCTCTGGCGCGGCTCGCCCCCGAGCACCCGCTGCTCCACGTGGCGATCGCCGGCCGCGGCGACTTGGCCGCTGCGCTCGCCGAGCAAGCGCGCCACCTGGGGATCGCGCACCGCGTTCATTTTCTCAGGCTGCGGGACGACGTGCCGAACCTGCTCGCAGCGGCGGACGTCATGGTCCACCCGTCGCTGTCGGAGGGACTGCCGCTGGCGCTGCTCGAAGCGATGTTCGCGGGGAAGGCGATCGTGGCGAGTGCCACTGGGGAGATTCCCGCTGCGCTCAATTGGGGAACGGCAGGCGTGCTGGTACCGCCGGGAGACGTGCCTGCCCTCGCGGCGGGCATCGATCGCGTGCTGCGCGCACCCGCGGAGGCGACGGCGCTGGGCCAGGCCGCGCGCGCGCGCGGAATCGTCTTACAGCGTACAGCGCATGCTCGACGCGTACGCGGGACTGTACCGTGAGCTGCTCACCCGCGGTAGCCGTCCAACGCCTCGAGCAGGGCATCGCGATCCTGCAGCGTCAGCTGCGAGTGTGTGGGCAAGGTGACGAGCCGGCGCGTCAGGTCGACCGCCCCGGGCCAGCGATTCGCCGGCCCGAACAACCGCTGGCGCACCGGTTCGAGCGAGCCGAGGATTGCGGGGTAACCCGGCGCAAACCCGAGCCGCTCGGCGCCGCCCTTGTCGCCGAATCCCGCCATCCCGCGCGACAGCAACACCGGCAGACGCAGGTAACCGGCGACACCCGCTGCGGGGACGATCGGCCGGATGCGTGAGTCGGTCGGGAGGCGGCGCAGCAGATCCGCCGCCACGTCACGGCGCTGGCGCGCCTCGCGCGACGCGAGCGGGTAGGTGCGCGTGATCACTCCCGCGGCGACCGCATGCATTCTCTGGGGAGCGACGGGAGCGCGGTACAATGTCTCCCCGAGCCCGAGCCAGGGGATCGCCGCCGGCAGTCCGTACCAGCGCGCGCGGCCGAGGGCCGATTGCGCCAGGCCGCGCAGCCCCACCCCGAGCGCGCCTATGGTGTGCGACGCACGGCGAATCGTGGGCGGGATGGGAAGATCGGCCCCGCGCAGCACCAGCGCTCCTCCCTGGACTCCCGTCCACCCCTTCCCGCGTCCAAAGCTCAACGTGCTGAGTGGCGCTAGTGCGCCCAGGGGAACGCCTTCGAGCGCGGCCCCATGTCCCTGCGCCGCGTCCTCCACGAGGATCGCGCCGAAGCTCGAAGCGCAGGACACGAGCTCAGTCCATGGCAGGGGAACACCACAGAGCGGGGCCGCGACCACGACGCGCGCTCCCGCCGCGAGCGTCGCGGCGAGAGAATCGAGATCGGGACCCAGGGTGAATGGGTCGACGTCGTACAGCGCGATGTCCGCACCGGCTCCGACGGCCGCCGCTGCGATCGCGTAGCAGCCGTACGCCGGCAGCGCGACGCGCAGCGGCTTGCCCAGCATGCGGGCCGCCATGCGCAGCGCCAGCTGTAGCGCTTCCGTCCCCGAGTCCAGCAGATACGCGACGTCGGCGCGATAGACCTGGCGCACCAGCGCGCGGGCGGCGGGGATCGGATCGCTGCGATCGACGTACACCTCGCGCACGGCACCCAGAATCGCTCGCAGCGGCAGGGGGGAGTACGCAGGGGGCTGGCGCCATAGCGCCGGTGGCGCGTCTGGCGGCCGAACGAGCGTTGGGTACCGAACGGTCGTGTTAACCCCGGGGCCACGCCCCGGGGTAACCGGTGCTGTATGCTCGAGAACCCCGAGGCGCCGCCCCGAAGTCAGCCGCGCTGGGTGCCTGTTGGGAATCGAAAGGACCGTCACGGCAGGTGGCGGGCCAGCATCGGCCCGACACTGAGCGTGACGGGCAACGGCAGACGCTTCCACACCGCTGCCGCGAGCCGGAAGATGGGCCGTTCCGGGGCCGGAGTGGCCGCGGGGCTTTCAGCCCGGGCACTCCATTGGAGCCACGGCAGGGGAACATCGAGCCCGCCCCATTGCCGTTTGAACCGGTGCGTCCC
>DASTHG010000231.1:0-10467 GCA_035718325.1 Gemmatimonadales bacterium
CACCGATCTCACTCCCGTCGACCTCGGCAGCTACTCTTCGCGCGTCACCCTGATGAGCGGCAACGCCGCGTTGCAGGCGGCGGAGCGGGCGCGCGAGATCATCCTGCCGCACGTGGCGCGCAAGCTCGACGTCCCGATGACCCGCGTCGTGTTCGCCGAGGGCAGAGTCTTCGACGTAGAAGACCCAGCGCGCGGTATGAGCTTCGCCGAGGCGGTCCAGAGCGCGGAGAGCGTCGTGGGGACGGTCGGCACCGTGGGATCGTATACGCCTCCCAAGAGCGCCGGCCGCTATCGCGGCGCCGGAGTCGGCCCCTCTCCCGCCTACTCCTACAGCGCCTGTGTCGCCCTGGTCGACGTCGATCCGGGGACGGGGATCGTGCGGGTCCCGAAAATCTGGATCGCGCATGACGTGGGGCGCTGCATCAACGCCGCCACGGCGATCGGGCAGGTCGAGGGCTCGGTCTACATGGGGCTAGGCGAGGCCCTGATGGAAGAGATGTCCTACCGCGAGAACCGCCAGGTCGTGCACAAGTTCCCGAGCCTGCTCGAGTACAAGAGCCCCACGACGCTCGAGATGTGCGACGTGGTCACCTATATCATCGAAGACCCCGACCCCAACGGCCCGTACGGGGCGAAAGAGGTCGGCCAGGGCCCGCTGCTGCCCGTGATGCCCGCCGTGGCGAACGCGGTGTACGACGCCGTCGGCGTGCGAGTGGACGAAGTCCCGATCACACCGGAGAAGGTCCTGAAGGCACTGCGCCACAAGCAGAGGGGTGAAACGCCGCGCTACGGGCCCCACTCCTTCCCGGAGATTCCCTGGCCCGAGCCGACGCGCGTACCGCCGCCGTGGGAGGGGGGCGACGGCAAGGCGCGCGATCAGGCCGCGACGCTCGCGGGTGGAGTGCGCGAGGAACGACAGCACTGACATCTACTACCAGAACCGCGGTCATCGCGACACTGGCGTTGGCCGCGCGGGCGGCGGCACAGGCGCCGGACTCGGTGCCGGCCGAGCGACTCGCGGCGCGCGCGTGGTTCGCCGACGCCAAGTTCGGGCTCTTTATCCACTGGGGCGTCTACAGCGAGCTCGGCGCCGGTGAGTGGGCGATGCACAACCGCCAGATCAGCGTTCCCGCCTACGAGACTCTCGCTGCCGCATTCGATCCCACGAAGTTCGATGCCACCGCCTGGGTGACGCTCGCCCGCCGCGCCGGCGTCCGCTACATCACGATCACGTCGCGCCATCACGACGGCTTCTCGATGTTCAAGACGGCCGAGACACCGTACAACATCGTCGACTGGACGCCGTTCCAGCGCGATCCGATGGCGGAGCTCGCCCGTGCATGCCACGCCGCCGGGATCAAGCTCTTCTTCTATTATTCGCAGCTCGACTGGCACCACCCCGATTACTGGCCGCGCGGCGCCACGGCGTGGGACAACGGCCGCCCGGCGTCGGGCGACTGGAGCCGTTACCTGAAGTTCATGAACGCCCAGCTCACCGAGCTGCTCACGCACTACGGTGCTATTGGCGGCATCTGGTTCGACGGCATGTGGGACAAGCCGGACGCAGACTGGCAGCTCGATTCGACGTACGCCCTGATCCACCGGCTGCAACCGGCAGCGCTGATCGTCCCCAACCACCATCAGCGGCCGCGCACGGGGGAGGACGTGCAGACGTTCGAGCAGGACCTCCCCGGCGCCAACACCGCCGGGTTCAACACCAGCTACGTGAGCGGCGACGTGCCGCTCGAGACGTCGCTCACGATGAACGATTCGTGGGGCTTCAACATCACCGACACAAACTACAAGTCGGTGCGCACGATCATCGGGTATCTCGTGCGGGCGGCGGGAAACGGCGGCAACCTGCTGCTGAACGTCGGCCCGCGCCCCGACGGCACGATCAGCCCGGAGTTCGTGGCCCGGCTCGATTCGATCGGGGACTGGCTCGGGGCGTACGGGACCTCCATCTACGGCACGCATCGCGGGCCCGTCCCGCCGCGCTCCTGGGGAGCGACCACTCAGCGCGGCGATACGCTGTTCGTCCACGTGCTCGATTGGCCTGATCCCCTGCTTTCCCTCCCTCCGCTCGGTGCTCGGGTGCGGTCGGCGCGGCTCCTGAAGGGCGGAACGGCAGTGCCGTTCCAGCAGTCCAGCGCGGGCGTGACGCTGCAGCTGCCGCCGCCGCTCGGCGGAGACATCGACCGGGTCGTCATGGTGGTTGTGCACTCCTAGTCCCTTCGGGCGTCTCTCCTGGGCACCCCATCTGGAGAGACCATGCTCAGCAAGACCATCCGCCTGGTCGCGCTCGCGGCCATCGCCGTTGCACCCCCGCTATCGGCTCCGGCCGGCGTCGGCCGGATCGTGGGCCATGTGCGGGACGCTTCCGGCCAACCCCTTGTCGGGGCTCAAGTCGTGGTCGTCGGAACGCGATTCACCGCCGTCACCGATCGCGTCGGGACGTATGCGATCGCAGCGGTTCCGGAGGGGGCCTACTCCGTGCAGGCGAGGTTCATCGGCTACGCGCTACTCGAGCTGCATGGCATTCGCGTGATGACCGATTCGACGACGACCGCGGATTTCGCGTTACAGCCCAGCAGTGTCTCCCTCCAGGCCCTCGTCGTGACGGGAACGGCGAAGACAAGTCGCCCGTACTCACTGGGAGCAGCCGTTGCCCGTGACGACGCCGCGTACCGCGTCCGCCGTCAGCCGTGGAACACAGAGGAATACGGCCATAAGGACGAAAACCAGTTCCTCGCGGTCTCCGCTCACCCATTGTCGACGTTCTCGATCGACGTCGACCGTGCGTCCTACAGCAACGTGCGCCGCTTCCTGTTGGGTGGACAAGCACCTCCAGTCGACGCCGTTCGTCTCGAGGAGCTGGTGAACTATTTCCCCTACGACTACGCCGAGCCGACGGGTGATGACCCGGTGGCGATTCATACCGAGCTGGGCGCCACGCCGTGGAAACAGGGACATCAGCTGCTGCGCATCGGCCTGCAAGCGAAGCGCGTGGACGTGGCAGGGCTCCCCGCCTCGAACCTCGTCTTCCTGATCGACGTCTCGGGATCGATGGACGAGCCGAACAAACTGCCGCTCGTGAAGTCGGCGCTTACGATGCTCGTGAATACGCTGCGAGCGCAGGACCGTGTCGCGATCGTGGTCTACGCCGGCTCGGCGGGCCTCGTCCTGCCCTCCACCGCGGGCGATCAGAAGTCGAGAATTCTGCAGGCGATCGACAGCCTCGAGGCCGGCGGCAGCACGGCGGGCGGCGCCGGGATCAAACGCGCCTACGACGAGGCGGTCGCGAATTTCATCCGCGGCGGCAACAACCGCGTCATCCTCGCGACCGACGGCGACTTCAACGTCGGCGTGTCGAGCGACGGCGAGCTGATCCGGCTCATCGAAGACCGCCGCAAGACGGGCGTCTTCCTCACCGTGCTGGGTTTCGGGATGGGGAATCTGAAGGACTCGAAGATGGAGCAGCTCGCCGACCACGGGAACGGCAACTACGCCTACATCGACAACGCGCTCGAAGCAAAGAAGACGCTCGTGCACGAGATGGGCGGCACCCTCTACACGGTCGCCAAGGACGTGAAGATCCAGGTCGAGTTCAATCCGGCGGTCGTGCAGGGGTACCGGCTGCTGGGCTACGAGAACCGGCTGCTCGCCGACGAGGACTTCAACGACGACACGAAAGACGCGGGCGAGATGGGGTCGGGCCACTCCGTGACGGCGCTGTATGAGATCATTCCGGCGGGCGCGCCGAACGACGGATCGCTGCGGCGGCCGGACTCGCTGCGCTACCAGACGAACGCGACGTCCCGCGGCACGCCCCGCACGACGGAGCTGGGATTCGTGAAAGTCCGCTACAAGACCCCCGACGGGGATCGCAGCCGGCTGTTGTCGCAGCCGATCACAGCGACACCCGGCGAGACGGCGTCGCCGGACTTCCGGTTCCAGCAGGCGGTCGCCGAGTTCGGCTTGTTGCTCAAGAACTCGGGGTTCAAGGGCTCGGCGAGCTTCAGCGACGTGATCGCGGCGGCGCGCGCGTCGCAGGGGAGCGATCCCGACGGGTACCGCGCCGAGTTCCTGCGGCTCGCGGCGGCGGCGCAGTCTCTCGGTCTGGCCCGCACCGAGGACCCTCGTTAAGGTTGACCGCATGCTGCGGCTGCCGACGTTCACGTACCGTCAACCAACGTCCCTCCGGGAGGCGCTCGCGATGAAAGCGGACGCCGGCCCGGAGGGATCGTATGTGGCGGGCGGCACCGATCTCTATCCGAACATGAAGCGGCGGCAGCAGGAGCCGCGCACGGTCATCTCATTGATGGGTATTCCAGACCTCAAGGCGGTCGGGCGGTCGGGCGGTCAGGCGGACGGAGGACTCGAGATCGGGGCATGCATCACGCTCACGGACTTGTCCGCCCAACCGCCGGTCCGCCAGACCGCCTACCATGCCGTCGCCGAGTCCGCCGAGCTCGTCTCGACTCCCCTGCTGCGCAACATGGGCACGCTGGGCGGGAATCTCTGTATCGATACGCGGTGCAACTACTACGATCAGTCCTACGAGTGGCGCAAGGCGATCGACTTCTGCATGAAGAAGGACGGCGCGATCTGCTGGGTCGCGCCCTCAAGTCCCCGGTGTTGGGCGGTCAGCTCGTCGGACGTCGCCCCGGTGATGGTGGCGATCGGTGCAGAGTACGTGTTGACCAGCGCGTCGGGTGAGCGGGTCGTTCCCGCGGCGCGATTCTACTACAACGACGGCATCAACTATCTCACCAAGCAGCCCGACGAGATCCTCAGCGCCGTACGTCTGCCCGCGGCCGACGGCTGGGACGCCGTTTACCACAAGCTGCGGCGGCGCGGCTCATTCGATTTCCCCGTGCTCGGCGTCGCCGCCTGGGTGCGGTGGGATGGTAACCAGGTTGCAGACGCGCGTGTCGTCTTGGGAGGAGTAGCGAGCCATCCCCTGGAGGTTCCCGAAGCCGGAACGGCGCTGCGCGGATCGCGCCTCGAGCCCGAAGCGATCGCGGCGGCGGCCGAGGCCGCTTTTCGCCCGGCAAAACCGATGGACAACACCGACTTCGATCTCTCCTGGCGTAAACAGATGACGCGCGTGTACGTGACGCGTGCGCTCGAGGAGCTGCGCTCGCGCAAGGAGAACTAGCGGCGTGAGCTCGGGGATGGCACACGCCACCACCCCGAGTCAGTTTGTCTTGACCGGCGCGTCCTCCACGAGCCAACGCACCGCATCGACCACAGTCAGCCGTAACAGTCCCTGCGGTCCCGTAGCCGAATCGAGCACCACGCGCGCCGAATCCCGCCAGGCCGCGGTCCCGGCCACCGTTCCCGCGTAGCGGTCGAGCGCTGCACTCCCGACGCCTGCGACTCTCGCCAGCGCGTCGACGGCCTGCACGCCGTCGCGGGCCAGTGGGGTGCGCACCGCGATGGCGTGCACCGCCGGCGCCAGCGTCTGCCACGCCGTGAACGCCTGACGCAACGAATCGCGCAGCACCGGCGAGGTCCCCGAGTCGGCGACGAAGCGCTCGACCATGGTGAGCGAGCCCCAGCGCGACGGCGGGTCGGGCCGTGCCGCATCGATCAGGCGGGTGAGCGGCGTCTGCTGCGTCATCCCCACCTGCAGGCGATGCCGCTGACCGAACGTCACAGGCTGCGACAACGCCAGGAGCGACATCATCGTCTGGAAGTCCGGACCATTCCCGACCGCCAGGTGCAGCATGCGCGCCGTGTGCTCGTTCTGCCCCAACCCGACCTCGGTAAGGCGCAGGCTCGTTGCGGCGAGCCGCCGGTACATGTCATGCACGTCCTTCACCGACGCCGGCGACCACAGCTTCTCGGCGACGGCGGCGAGTCGCGGCCAGATGCGCGAATCGATCGTCTCCGGCCCGATGTGCTCGCCCCACATGCACGCCTCTCCCCCCATCAGGCGCGCCGCTTCTTCGGGACTCAAGCCCAGCGAGTCGGGGAGCGGATCGACGTAGTGGTCCTCGGCGCTTTCCATGTGATCGAGGTAGTAGGGAGCCGAGAGGATCGCGCGATGGCCGGCCCGCACGGTCTGCGGCAGGTATTCGAGCCCGCGCCACGACTGCACCACCGCCGTTGCCGGGAGATCGGGGTTCAGGATCTCGTCCCACCCCACCATCTGTTTGCCGTGCTTCGTCAGGATGACGGACAGGCGCTGATTGAAATAGGCCTGCAGTGCGGCGTTATCGGCGAGGTGGTGGTCCCGTTTGAAGGCGCGGATACGGCGGTTCGCGTCCCATTCGACGCCGTTCACCTCGTCGCCGCCCACATGCCAGTAGGGATCGGGGAAGAGCGCCACCATCTCCCCGATGAATGCGTCGACGAACGTGTAGGACAGGTCGCGCGTCGGATCGAGCGTCGGATCGAACACGCCCCACGTGCGCTGGATACGATAGGGGCCGCGTCCGCTGCCGTAGCGCGGATAGCCCACGAGCCATGATGAGAAATGGCCCGGCATGTCGAATTCGGGGACGACGCGGATGCCGCGGTCGCGCGCGTACGCCACTACGTCACGGATCTGCGCTTGTGTATAGAACAGGCCATCCGAGCCGTCGCGCTGCAGCAGGGGAAAGCGCTTGCTCTCGACGCGGAATCCCTGGTCCTCGGAGAGGTGCCAGTGGAGGACGTTGAGCTTCACTACCGCCATGCCGTCGAGCGTGCGCTTGATGACCTCGACCGGCTCGAAGTGGCGGCCGGCATCCACCAGCAGGCCGCGCCAGGAAAAGCGCGGCGCATCGGTGATGCGGACCTCCGGAATGAAAAACCCCGCGCTGTCCGTGGCGACGAGCTGCAGCAACGTTTCGACGCCGCGCAGAACTCCCACCACCGTCGGCGCCTGCAGCTGGGCGCGCCCGGACGTCACCTCGAGCGTGTAGGACTCGTCCTCGGTCTCCGTCTGGATCGCTTGCCCCGCGCCCTGCGCCCGAATCACGAGCCGCGCCGTGGCGCTGTCCTGGGTACTCGAATCGGCGAGAGTGATCCCGGTGCGGCGCGCCAGCCGATCGATCGTGCGTCGGACCGCGCGGGTCAGCCGGGCGTCCGAGTAGCCTAGTACGGCGACGCTGAATCCCGAATCGATGCGCAACCGCGCCTGGCCCAGCTCGATGGAGCGGGGCATGGGCATGAGCGAGGGAGTGGCAGGCGCCTGCTGCGCCGCGAGGGCCGGTGCGAGGCCGGCGAGCAGCATCAGAAGTGGTCGGGGCATGGTGCGAATGTAGCGCTTGGACCCTATCTTAGCCGCCCCATGCACCTCAACACTGCCGACCTCGTCGTCATCGGACTCTCGATCATCATCTCGTTCCTGCCAGCCTTGTTTTTCTGGCGGCGGGCCAGCCAGAACACGACGGAATTCTTCACCTCGGGACGCGCCGCTCCCTGGTGGCTCGTCGGCATTTCGATGGTGGCGACGACATTCAGCACCGACACGCCGAATCTCGTCACCAACTTCGTGCGCGAACAGGGCGTCGCCGAAAACTGGCTGTGGTGGGCATTCCTCCTGACCGGGATGGCGACGGTCTTTTTCTATGCCAAGATGTGGCGTCGCTCCGGCGTCCTGACGGACCTCGAGTTCTACGAGATCCGCTACTCGGGGCGCGCGGCGACGTTCGTGCGCGGCTTCCGGGCCGTCTACCTGGGACTGTTCTTCAATTGCTTCATCATGGCGACGGTGAACCTCGCCGCCGCGAAGATCGCCAACATCGTCCTGGGCTGGCCGATGTACCGGACGCTGGTGTTCGCGTCGGTCATCACGATCTTTTTCGCCTCGGTCTCGGGGCTCTGGGGCGTGCTCGTCACCGACTCGATCCAATTCACCGTCACGATGACGGGCGCCTTCGCCGCGGCGTATTTCGCGTTGCAGCAGCCCGAAGTCGGTCACCTCTCCGGCCTCTTCGCGCGCGTGAACCCGAAGACGCTGGACTTCCTCCCCGACTTCTCCAACTGGTCGGTGGCGTTGTCGGTGTTCATCATTCCGCTCACGATTCAGTGGTGGTCGGTGTGGTATCCGGGGGCGGAGCCAGGCGGCGGGAGCTACATCGCGCAGCGCATGCTGGCGTCGCGCACCGAGAAGGACGCGGTCGGGGGGACGTTGCTGTTCAACATCATGCATTACGCGCTGCGCCCCTGGCCCTGGGTGATCGTCGCGCTGGCGTCGACGCTCGTGTTCCCACAGCTGGCGGACATCGCGCGCGCGTTCCCCAACGTCGATCCGAAGCTGATCGGCAACGACATCGCCTACCCGGCGATGCTGAAATTCCTCCCCACCCCGTTCATCGGATTGATGCTCGCGGGGATGCTGGCGGCATATCGCTCGACCATCGAGACGCACTTGAACTGGGGCACGTCATATCTGGTGCACGACTTCTACCGCCGCTTTCTGAACCGCGGTGCGACCGAGAAGCATTACGTGCTGATGGGGCGCATTGTGACGGCGGGCCTCATGGTCACGGCGGCGTTCACGACCTACGCGCTCAGCACGGCGGCCGGAGCGTTCACCCTGATCCTTTCGGTCGGCGCCGGCACCGGCCTGATCTATCTGCTGCGCTGGTTCTGGTGGCGGGTGAATGCCTGGAGCGAGGTCGCGGCGATGGCGAGCTCATTTCTCGTGGCGGTAGGCTTCCAGATCGCCGACAAGACAGGACACGCAGTACCGGCGCATTGGTCGCTGATCGCGACGGTGGTGATCACGACGATCGTGTGGGTGACGGTCGCCTACCTCACCACACCGACGGATCGCCCTACTCTGGTGGCCTTCTACAAGCTCGTCCGGCCCGCGGGTCCAGGGTGGACGTCGGTGCGCGCCGAGGCCGGCGTCGCGGCGTCGCCCGACAGCCTGCCCCTCCAGATGCTGGGGTGGATGTGCGGGTGCGCGTTCATCTACTCCGGGCTCTTCGGAGTGGGCAGTCTGCTCTACGGCAGGACGTCACTTGCCGTTTTCTGGGTAAGCGTCTTCGTGGTCAGCGGCGTCGCCCTGTTGCGGCTGATGCCGAAGATATGGAAGAGCTAGAGCCAGGTTGTGGAAGTTGGTGGAGGTGAATGGTGCCACAAACCGACCGATTGACCGCGATCGGAAATCTGCAAATCGCAGTGACGGCGTTCGAGCGACAGCTCGGGGCGCTGGAGGAGGTCCCCACGGCGGGGCTCGAGGAGGTCAAGACGGCCCTCGACGATCTCCGGCTGCGGATCTGGACCGTCCTCATGGCCCAGAACAGCGAGAACTCCCAGGAATACCTCGACCGTTTCCGCCTGCGACGGGCGGCGGAGACTTTGCAGCTGCTCGCGTTCGACGTTGATGCCGGACGGTTGAAGGTGACGCAGAAGGAGGCCGGTGAGCTGATAACCGCGATCGAGGAGATAGAAAAAAGACTCAGAAAAGTCGGGTAGCCCGTAATTCCGTTCTTCCCTCCACCATCCTCCACCCAACCTCCACCATCCTCCACAACCTCCTTTTCGGGCCTTGCATTTCTCAGTATTCGGGATAATTATGCATTATGCAAAACAGCAGACTAACCCCGGGCGCGAGCCCGGGGTCGCTCGTCGCCCTGGCGTTTTCCGGCGGCCTCGACACGTCCTATTGCGTCGCCCGTCTGACCGCGGACGGCTGGACCGTGCATACCGTCTGGGTCGATACCGGCGCAGCGCAAGGCCCCGAGCGTCAGGCAATTGAGCGACAGGCCCTCGCGTGTGGCGCGGCACAGCATCACGCCGTCGACGCGCGCGGCCCGGTGTTCGAGCGCTTCGTTCGCTTCCTGATTCAGGGCAACGTGCTGCGCGGTGAGGTCTACCCCCTCTCCGTCGCCGCCGAGCGCACCCAGCAGGCGATTTCGCTGGTCGAGGTCGCGCGCCGCATCGGTGCGGCCGCCGTCGCGCACGGCTCGACCGGGGCCGGCAACGACCAGATCCGCTTCGACGTCGCGCTGCGCGTCCTGGCTCCCGATCTGGCGATCCTCACTCCCGTGCGCGACGCGACGCTCTCCCGCCCCCAGGCGATCGCCTGGCTCGAGCAGCGCAAGCTCCCAGTCCCGCAGGCCGCGGGCGCCTACTCCGTCAACGCGGGTCTCTGGGGCACGACGTGGGGCGGCGGCTGGACGCACGATCCGTGGGCCGGGCCTCCGCCCGAGCTGCTCGAGCCGCCCGCCGGCGCCCCCGCCCCGGCGGAAATCGTGCTCGGCTGGAAGGCCGGACTACCGGTGTCGCTCGACGGCACGGCGCTCCCCGGCCCCGCATTGGTCGAGCGCGTCGGAGCGCTGACCCGGAGCTACGGCATCGGTCGCAACACGCACCTCGGAGAAACGGCGCTCGGCATCAAGGGGCGCATCGGGTTCGAGGCGGGCGCCGCGCTGCTCTTGATCCACGCGCACCGCGAGCTCGAGAAGCTGGTGCTCACGCGCTGGCAGACGTTCTGGAAGGACCAGCTGGGGAAGTTCTACG
>DASTHG010000232.1:0-5652 GCA_035718325.1 Gemmatimonadales bacterium
TCGGTATCGGTGGTTTGGGCGCGCACCATGACGGCGGCCGCGAAGAATAAGGCGACGAAGACGACGGTCGGTTTGGTCATGGGTGAGGACTTAACGCGACGAGGCGGCTTGCGCCATTCGACTGCCGTGTGTTGCAGATAAGGCTTTCCCCCTGACCCCCTCTTCCACTCGCTCTGCTCAGGGCGAGCTCCTGGGGAGAGGGGGGCGATGGATAACGCTCGAGACGAGGCGACCAGCCTCCGCCCGCGACACGCCGCTGTGCTGCAGCCAGGCGAGAAAGTCTCCCACATCGAGCTGGCCGTTGCGGTTCCCCAAGAGGTCGAGGTACTCGACCTGCGGGGCGGTCAGCGGTGTTCCTCTGCCGAGCAGCTGTGTGACGATGTCCTGGGTCGCGACGACAGGCGCGGTGATGGTGATGGAAAACGAATCGACGGCGGATTGGACGCCGACTCCCAACAACGTCTTGTAGCTGAATGTGCCCAGCACGGCCGGGACTCCCGTTACCGCACCATCCGCCGCGAGGATGAGGCTGTCGGGGAGCGGATGGTCGATCGGGGCCCACCCGATGCCTCCATGCGCCGGCGTGCCGCCTTTGTAGGTCAGACTGTCGTGGTAGGGCAGGCCCATCACGGCGTTCGGACGCGTGTGCGCGGCCGTGATCACGAGGGGAGTGTCCAGGACCGCGACTTCGTCGAACGGCCGGTGCATCTCGATCGTCAACGTATCCGTCGCGGTCGACGTGTCGCCGCCCCAGAACAAGAACACGACAGCGCTGTCTACCGTCACCGTGAGTCGAATCGTGTCCGTGGTGTTGAAGAATTGGCCCGTCGTGTCGATCGCGGGATTCGTGACCAGATGCCCGCCAGGGGTCGTCCCCACGCGCAGGCGGTACTCATGGTGTAGCGTGGCCACGAGGGAGTCGCCGGCGGCGTGCCCGGTGATCGTGTGCGTCTGGGCCTGCCCATCGGACCACGACTGGAACGTGTAGCGGGTGCGGCCATCGGGGGGGATCTGCGTATCGGGGACACTCACCGTGTGCAGCGTCCCTTCGTCGAGCACCGCGACGAAGCTGTGATAGGGAGCACCGTCGACCAGCACGACCGTGTTGGTATCGGCGGCGTGAATCTGTGATGGCAACCCGAGATGGATGTGAAATGCCATGGCGCCGCCCGGGGTGACGGGCGTGATCGAGTCGACGGAGACACCAGCGAAGCCGTGGCCGTAGTTGAGGGTCGCCGGCGGGAACGTGGCGAAGCTAAAGTCGCGGTTCTGCTGGACGCCGGGATAAGGATCCCCAGCGTCGCCGCGGTTGGACTGTGGCGTTCCGGGCATGGCATCGAGATTTCCTCTTCCATCTGCCTGCACCAGCTCCAGCCCGTGCACTGGCCCGTCGTTCACCACATTGTACGGGGCGCCGTCGGCGACCTGCTGCGAATCCACGTGCCAGATCAGGAGGCCGCCGTTGCAGAAGGTGGGAAACACGGCGACGCTGGCCTGGCAATGGACGCGCACCATGGCGCTGTCCGACCCGACTGGTTCCCGGTTCTCGATCAGAAAGTATTCGCCGCGTGGGTTGTTCCCAAACGGCCGGACCAACAGCGCGGAGTCCGACGTCGCGGCGGGACCGAGGGTGAACGCACCGGCGGCCGTGACCGGGGCGATCGTCACCCACCCCAGTTCGTTCAAGGACCACGCCTCCATGCGCGACGGGCTGAACGGTGTGCTGTAGTTCCCCGAGCCCATCAGTCCGAACTGCCCGATCCCTTCCGAGTTCCCGTCCGTGCCGTACAGGTCGGGTAACCCAAACCCATGTCCCGTTTCATGCGCGATGGTGCCGACGGGCATGAGCAGCGCCGAATCGCACGCTATCGCGCCGCCGACCGCACTCTGCACCGTGTAGTCGCTGATGAAGACATGTTGCCCCGGATGCGCCGGGTCGGGATCGTTGGTCTCGAACGGCGGATTGAGGTAATCCCGGTGCGACCAGAGATGATTGTTGGTCGGACCGCCGCAGGCGCCATCGAGTCCCGGCTGTAAGAACACGACTAGCGGTATGTATCCGCTGGTGTCGGCGTAGGATGAAAAGTCGACGGACGGGTCCGTGAGGCGCAGCGCCTCGCGCAGCCCGGCCTGCATGCTCTGGAACGGGGTGGGGGTGAATCCATTGCTGAAGAGGCCGTTGCACATCGAGGATCCGGTGGGGTTGCCGACGCACGGCGGGTGCCCCGCGTAGCCCTCCTCCGTTTCGGAGAGCGTGACCGGACCGAACACGTCTCCCTGAATGTCGAGCAGACCGGACGACAGTTGTTGATAGAAAGACCGCAAAGTGTAGGGCCGCCCGGCCGGCGGCGTGCTGGCGAACAACACGCTCTGGTAGTCTTGTGCCGAGTACTGCATCAACAGATCGGGATACTGGAACATCACCGTTGGAATCCGGAGCACCCCGGCAAGGGCCTCGGGTGTCGGAATGGGGAGGTGGGTGGCGAGCGGCGCATTGAGAAATGCGAATGCGCCGAGCGAAAGCAGCTGCGCGCGGCGCGCCCGCACCTGTCCCGCCAACACGCGCCAGGCGCCGGTGGGACGGAAGTCGAGCCCACGGATCTCGCGCATCGGGGCCGGCGCTGCCTGCGCGTGGAGCGCGGTGGCAAGGCCGACCCCCAGGGCGGCGACGGCCAGCTTCCTCATCGTAACACGGAAACTGGCGCCGATTCTACCGCTTCGCCATCTCGGCCCGGTACGTCTCGCCCGCGTGGATCGCGACGTGGCGTGTCGGGCCGGTAGTGTCTATTGCGCTTTCGCTACTTGTGCCTTGTACGCCTCGCTCGCGTAGATCGCCACCTCGACGCGCCGATTGAGCGCGCGGCCGCGCTCCGTGTCGTTGGTCGCGACCGGGTCGGTCTCTCCCATCCCACGGGTCGCTACCCGCGTGCGGGCGACTCCCTGGGACACGAGGTAATCCCCGGCCGCCGATGCGCGACGCTCGGAGAGCCCGAGGTTGTAGGATCCCGGGCCGATGGCGTCGGTATGTCCGATCACGATGATGTCCGACCCGGGATATTTGTCGAGGCTCTGCGCCAGCGTCCGCAGGTTCTTGCGCGCTTCAGCTTTGACGTTGTCGGAGTCGAAGTCGTAGAGCAGGCCCGACTCGAATGTCACCGCGATGCCTTCGCCGATCCGCTCGACCTTGGCGCCGGGGATGTTCTGCTGCAGCTCCTTCGCCTGCTTGTCCATCTGGTGGCCGATCAGCGCGCCGGCCGCGCCACCCACTGCCGCGCCGATGATCGCACCGCGCGCCGTGTGCCCACTGGCCCTGCCGATCAGCCCACCCACGACCGCACCGGTTCCGGCGCCGACGGCCGCACCGGTCTGCGTGTGCGTCGCACACCCATCGAATGTCAACGACAACGCCGCGACGGCCGCGGCGACTGTTGCGATGCGTCTGGTCCCCATTGGTTCCTCCCGGTTTGGGGGACTGCGCCATCCTTTACCCCGAGACGCGCAGGGGTTCACGCTTGACCGTCACTTGACTCGAGTTGCGGAGATTGCAATTTCACAGGTATCGACCATGGATTCCTGGATCTTCCAGAAGATTCGCGCGGCCTCGCTGCGGCGAGTGGTAGCCTGGACCCTGAGCCTCGGCCTTTGGGTTCTTCTCGGGATCGGCGCGAGCCGCTACTTCACCAACTTTTTCTTCGGCCCCTTTGCACTGACCGAGCCCGAGCTCGACTCGATCGGCGACGTCAACACCGCACCACGATACTTCGCGCGTGTGACGGGATCAAAAGTTCTCGATACTGGCATCCGCGAATACAACTCGGACAACACCGTCAGTGCGAGCTTCTATGCCCTCGTCGTCGGAGACAAGTATCTGATCTTCAAGAGGTCCGCGCCCCCGACGACGGCCGTCGAAGGCGAGTTGACGCCGTGGTCGAGTGACCTGGCGGACATGCTGCGCTCGAGCGACATGGGAGAGATGCGACATCATCTCTATCCGTTCTACGTCAGCGACGAGTCGTTCCGCCTTTCGGGATACGTCGCGATCGCAGTGCTGCTCGGGTACGGCTTCCTGTTCGTGCTCTATGCCGTCCCGGCCTGGCGGCACCTGCGCGAGCCTGCGACGCATCCACTGGGCATCCGCATGGCGACCTGGGGCGACCCGGTGGGCGTCACCTTCGCAGTTGAACGGGAGTTCGGCGCACCTCGCTACAAGAACTGGCGCGGCTGGAGAGCTGGGGAGCACTATCTCGTGGAGTCACGGCTGTTCCGCTTCGACGTGCACCGTGTTCAGGATCTCCTCCACGCCTACAAGAAGGTCACGCAGCACCGCTACCACTTCGTTATTCCGATGGGCAAGACCTACGAGGCGAGGCTGTTCTGGGAGGAGGGCACGGCTGCGATCAGCGGGAGTCAAAAGAAGGTGGATGAGATTCTCCTGCACCTGCAGCAGCGCGTTCCGTGGGCGGTGCACGGATACAATCCGGCGGTCGAGACCCTGTACAAGAAGCAGCGCCAGGACCTGGTCACCCAGGTCCGCCAGCGGCGCTCCGAGTGGGAGCACCGCGGCGGATCCGGGGCTGTGTAATTCGCTATCTCCCTCCCAGCGCCCGATACAACGTCGCGTACGCGACCGCCGCATCGGTGCGGGCCTGCGCCAACCGGTCCTGCGCGTCGAGCTCGGTGCGCTGCGCATCGAGCACCGCGAGCAGGTCCGTCGCGCCTTCGCTGTAGCGCAGCCGGGCCAGCTCCGCCGCCCGCGAGCTCGCGGCACTGGCCTCCTCGAGCCGAGCTACTTGCTCGCGCGTCGCACGATAGCGGCTGAGCGTCGTCTCGACGTCTTCGACCGCGGCCAACACCGCCTGGCTGTACTGCGCCCGGGCGGCGTGTTCCCGTGCCTGTGCCGCATCGACCTCGGTCTTTACGCGTCCCAGGTTGAGCCCGGGCCATGTGATGACCGGCCCGATGACGTAGCGATACGTGGAGCGGTCGCCCACGGTGCTGAACTCGGGGGCGAGGTAGCCGGCGCTGCCGCCGATCGTGACGCGCGGCAGGTAGCTCGCCTTGGCCGCGCCGACGAGCGCTCCCTGTGCCGCGGCCTGCCGCTCCGCCGTCGCGACATCCGGCCGGCGCCGCACCACCCACTCGGGATCGGCGATCGCGGTTACCTCGGGGAGTGTGGGCAGCGGGGCAGCCTGATCGAGCTCCTGCGCGACCTGCGTGGGCGAGCGTCCCACCAGCGTGCCGATGTGGTACTGCGCCGCCGCGACTTGTGCTTCACGCGCCGGGATGATCGCGAGCGTGGAACTGAGCTGGGCTTGCGCGCGCTCAGTGTCGAACGCGCTGCCGCGGCCCGCACTGGCACGCTGCTGGGTCAGCTCGAGTGTTTTCTTCTGATTCTCGGCGTTTTGCTGGGCAACTTGCAGCTGCTCCTGCGCGCCGCGCAGCTGGAAGTAGGCGCCCGCGAGCTGCGCCTCGAGCGTCACCTGCACGTCGCGCTGCTGCTCCTGGGCGACGTCGACCAGCGCACCCTGCGCCTGCACGCCGTGCCGGATCTGGCCGAAGATGTCCAGGTCCCAGGACGCGTCGACGCTGGTGCTCCACACGTTCTGGTCGGGGAAGACTCCCGACGCACCCGGGAACGACGCCACGGCGTAG
>DASTHG010000233.1:0-3300 GCA_035718325.1 Gemmatimonadales bacterium
CGAACCTGGCCGGGTTCAAAGAGGGAGTCTCCTGCGTTGCGTGCCACGCCATCAAGAAGACCGACGTCAAGGGAAACGCCGCCTACGTCATCACGCAGCCTGCCCGCTACATGTACGAATACGCCGACACCGTGGGGGGACCGCGATTGGTGCGGGACTTCCTCATTCGCGCGTATCCCCGCTATCACGTCACCACGCTGCAGCACAAGCTCTTCAAGAGCCCCGAGTTTTGCGCGGCGTGCCACAAACAGTTCATCGACAAGGAAATCAACAAGGTCGGCTGGGTCCAGCTGCAGAATCAGTTCGACAACTGGCGCAAGAGCCGCTGGAACCACCCGGGTGACCCCGCCAAGACGATCGAGTGTCGCGAATGCCACATGCCGCTTACCGGCACCGCCGACCCGGCGAATGGCGACGACCAGGATTACAACCGCACCCCGTCAGACGGCGAGCATCGCAGCCACCGTTTCCTCGCCGCCAACCAGTGGATGCCGGGCGTGCTCCACCTGCCCGGTGCCGAAGAGCACATCCGGCTCACGGAGCGATGGCTGCGCGGGGAGATCGCGGTGCCCGAAATCGCCGACAAGTGGCGCCGCGGCGCGGCTGTACCGGTCGTCCTGCGCGCGCCGGAGACCGCGCGGCCGGGTAAACCGATCACGATCGAGGCCGTGCTCACGAACAACAAAGTGGGCCACGACTTCCCCACCGGCCCGCTCGACATCATCCAGGCGTGGGTCGAGGTGACAGTCACCGACCAGACGGGGCGCGTCATTTTCCAGGAAGGACAGCGCGACACGGCGAACTTCATCGCGCCCGGTTCGTTCATGCTGAAGGCGGAGCCAGTGGATCAGTACGGCAACCTCATCGACCGGCACAACCTCTGGGAGATGGTCGGGGTGCGCTACCGGCGCTCCATCTTCCCGGGCTTCTCCGACAAAGAGGAGTTCACCTTCTCCTGCCCGGCGAGCCCGCTCACCTCGGCGTCGGACGTAAGGATCCGCAATCCGGGAGATACGACCTCGCCGCTCAACCGGCGCACGGCGGTGCGGGTGCCTCGCGGGCGCGTGACCGAGCTGCACGTGACCGCGCGGCTGATGTATCGCAAGGCGGATCAATTCCTGCTGAACTTTCTGTTCGGCCGAAGCTCCGGCCTCACCGCACCCGCCACGGTGATGTCCGAGGATCACAAGACGATTCGAGTGGTGACCGGTGAATAGGGGTGGCCGCGTGCTCCCCGCGCGGCCACTGTGTTGACGCGACGCCAGCGGCGCATCCGGCTCACGGCAGTCCTCGGGACCGCATTCGTGGCGCTTGCGGCCGTGGAGTCCTGGCGCATGCTGGGCCGCTCGAAGACGTATCGTCCGGGCGAGCCGGTGGAAGGGCTCACGGCCGAGCTCGCGCGCACGCTTCCCGCCGACTACCCGCGCGTGACCTTCACCGACGTGACGCAGGCGGCCGGCATCTCCTATCGCAATTTCAGCGGCGCGCGGACGTCACAGATTCCCGAGGACATGGGCTCAGGCGCTGCGTGGGGCGACTTCGACGACGACGGCTGGGTGGACCTCGCGATCGCCAACGAGGTGGGGCCGGTTTCGATGACCGACGCCGAGCGGCGGACGTCGCCGGCGCGCACGATGCTCTACCGCAACAACCATGACGGTACCTTCAGCGACGTCACTGACCGTGCGGGGATCGACTTTCGCGGGTGGGGGATGGCGGTGGCGTGGGCCGACTACGATAACGACGGCAGGCTCGATCTCCTGATCACGGCCTACGGTCACAACGTGCTCTATCACAACGACGGCGGCGGCCGGTTCAGCGATCGCAGCGCGGCGTCGGGGATCGGCGGGCCGGAAGGTTTCTGGACCGGGGTGGCTTGGGGTGATTACGACCGCGACGGCTTCCTCGACCTCTACGTGACGGGCTACGTGAAGTACACGGCGGAGCCCATTGCGGACGCGCCGGGAGTGACCGACGTCGAGAACCCGGCGAGCATCAATCCCGCGTCGTTCGCCGGCGAGCGCAACCTGCTGTTTCACAACAATCGCGACGGGACGTTCACCGAGCGCGCCGCTGCGGCGGGCGTCGACAACCCCACGGGTCGGGGCCTGGCGGCGGCGTGGGTGGACCTCGACGGCGACGGCTGGCCCGACCTGTACGTCGGAAACGACATGTCCGACAACGTGCTCTACCGCAACCGGCACGACGGCACGTTCGCGGACATCTCCCAGGCCGCGCACGTCGCCGACTACCGGAGCTCGATGGGGATCGCGGTCGGGGACTGGAACGGCGACGGGCGCCAGGACCTGTACCTCACGCACTGGCTCGCACAGGGGAACGCGCTGTACGACAACGTGTTGCCGTTCGGCCCGCGCACCGCCCGGTCGCCACCGGTGATGTTCGTGGACGAGTCGGACCGCTATGGGCTCGGACAGGTGTCCCTCGACTTCATCGGATGGGGAACGTCGTTCGTCGACTACGACCTCGACGGCCGGCTCGACCTGTTCGTCGTGAACGGCAGCACGCTGCAGCGGCGCGACGCTCCAACGCAGCTGGTCCCGATGCGCAGCCAGTTGTTCTGGGACCGGGGTCCGGCCGAAGGCTTCTTCGAGGTGTCGCCGGTCAGTGGCACGTTCTTCCGCGGCGTCTACGTGGGACGCGGGGCGGCGTTCGCCGATTACGACAACGACGGCGATGTGGACGTGTTCGTGACCACCAACGGCGGCCCGGCCTACCTGCTGCGCAACGACGGCGGCAACCGAAACCGCTGGCTGCAGGTGGAGCCGCGCGGCACGAAAAGCAACCGCCAGGGGATCGGTGCGACCGTACGGATCGTGGCCGGCGGCTCCGTCCAGGTGCGGCAGGTCGGCGCCCAGTCGTCCTACCTGTCCCAGAATGCCCTCATCGAGACGTTCGGGCTGGGGAGTCTGACTCGCGTCGACACGGTGGAAGTCGTGTGGCCCCGGGGGGCGCGCCAGGTGCAGGCCAACGTGGCGTCGAATCAGCGGCTGCGCGTGGTGGAGGGCGAGACCGGCGCCGTGACCGACCGCGCGAGCGTCGAGCAGTTCTGGGCGCTGATGCGCGAGGGGACCGCGCAGCGCGTCGCCAGGCAGTCCGCCGCGGCACTCGCAACCTACCAGCGCGCCCTCGCGCTCAATCCGAATCACGCCGACGCGCTCTACTACGCCGGCAACATGCAGCTCGCGCTCGGCGACTACGCCGACGCAGCCGCGACCTGGCGGCGGCTGCTCGCCCTGGACCCGGCCAGCGCCCGCGGGCAATCACAGATGGGTGCGCTCT
>DASTHG010000234.1:0-2088 GCA_035718325.1 Gemmatimonadales bacterium
TCGAGTCGATCTCGAGTGACGGCGCGCACCCGGCCGAGCTGCGCGCCGCGGCCGACTGGGTGGCGGGACTGGCAGGCGACGGCAAGGTGGTCGAGGACTTCGGCAACCCGCTGGTCGACGCCCTGATCCCGGCCTCCGTCACCGATGCGCCCACGGTGGTCGCCTACGGGCACTACGACGTGCAGGCACCCGGCGACCCCGCGCTGTGGACGTCGCCGGCGTTCGCGCCGGAGGTGCGGGACGGATGGCTCTACGCCCGCGGGGCTTCCGACGACAAGGGGAACTTCTGGGCGCTGCTGCGCTCGGCGCTGGACCTGGCGGAGGCCGGCGACCTGCGGGTGAACGTCCGCGTGATCGCCGACGGCGAGGAGGAGATCGGCGGCCACTCGGTGCTCGACTACCTGACGACGCTCGATGACCGGTTTGACGCCGCCGTGATCTTCGACGGTGTCATGGCGAGCGCCGAGACGCCGGCGATCACCACGGCGCTGCGGGGCCTGGTCGGGTTCCAGGTGCGGCTGGTCTCAAACGCCAAGGAGCTGCACTCGGGGATCTACGGCGGCGCGGCGGCGAACCCCGTGCACGACCTGATGACGATGCTCGCCGCGGTGGCCGGCCGTGACGGCGATTTCGCGGACGCAATCGCACCCGTCACCGACGAGGAGCGGTCAGGCTGGGCGACGCTCCCCGATGGCGCGGCCATGCTGGCGGATGCAGGAGCAACGCCCGCCGACGCGACGGCAGGTGGCGAGTTCTACGACCGCACCTGGGCGCTGCCGTCGCTGTCCGTGCACTCGATCGGCTCCGGCGATCCGCTGCTGCACAAGACGAGCATCGGCGCAGAGGCGCGGGCGTCGCTGTCGCTGCGGCTGGCGCCCGGGCAGGATCCCGCGGCCATGCACGAGCAGCTCGAGCACCGGCTGCGCGATGCGTGCCCGGCGCACGCGACGCTCGAGCTCGACCCGTGGCCGCCGGCGACGCCGGCGTTCGTGTCGCCGGACGATCCGGTGATCGCATCGGGATTCGATGCCATCGAGCGGGCAACCGGGATCCGCCCGCTGGCGATGCGCTCGGGCGGGACGATCCCGATCATGGCGGCGCTGGTCGCCCGCGGGACGCCCACGATCCTCTCAGGATTCGCGTCGCCACAGGACGACATCCACTCCCCGAACGAGAAGATGCGCGTGCGCAACCTGGAGTGGGCGCACGCGGCCGGGCAGGAGATCTTCCACGGGCTCGCAGAAACCCTGCAAAGTCGCGCGTAGGAACTGGACGACATCCGTCGAAAGGGTTAGGCTTGCCCGCGATGCGCATGGCTTCCCGCGGGATGAGCGAATACCAGGTGCGAACGCGCCTGTACGAGCCGCCAGAGATGGTGCGAAGGATCGAGGCCAAGCTGGCCTGCATGAAGATCACCACCGCGCCGCGGATGCGCGGCGAGGACCTGCGCAGGGCGTTCGAGCAGCGGCTCGACAACCGCACGCCCGACGTGGTCGAGGCGCCTGTCCAGCAGGCGTCGGAGCCGCGGATTCGTCTGATTGCCTGACGGGAGCCTAAAACCGGTCGCTCCTGACGCATGATACCGCTGCGCGGTGTTTTGGCCGCAGCTGTGAGCGGCCGCCCGTCTCACTCCCCACGACGGTCACGCTTCGCGCTCGCTCCGCCACTGTCGGGCGGAACTCGCTTCAGCTAGTTGCGCGTTCGCCGGCTGCGCCGGCTATCGCGTTCCTCCTCAGACCTGCGCGACCGCGCCGGCGGCCGGCGTCCGCTCCACGTTCAACGGGTGGTGGCAGGCAGCGAGATGCCCCCGCGTCCCGTACGCCACCAGCGGCGGCTCCTCACGCGAGCAGATCTCCGTCGCGTAGCGGCAGCGCGGGTGGAAGCGGCACCCAGACGGCGGCATGATCGGGCTGGGCACGTCGCCTTCCAGCACGATCCGCTCACGCCTCTCGGAGAGGTCGGGATCCGGGATCGGCACGGCCGAGAGCAGCGCCTCGCTGTAGGGATGGATCGGCCGCGAGTAGAGCTCCTCTGCGGGTGACAGCTCGACGATCTTGCCCAGGTACATCACCGCGATCCGGTCGGAGA